>NZ_JBHXML010000007.1:116056-163843 GCF_042720345.1 Kitasatospora sp. NPDC058478
GGCATTTTGGGGTGTTTTTTGGTTTTGGTGTGCGCGGCTTGGGTGGGTGCCTTTTTTGGGGGGCGCGGGGGGGGGGGCGGGGCGCGCGCCGCAATCGTTCTCCGGGCCCCGCCCCGCCCCCCGCCCCCTCCCTCCTCCCCACCCCAACCCCTTCCCCTTCCCCTTCCCCTTCCCCTTCCCCACCTGATGGCTGGGAGGAGAGGAGGGCGGGGTCAGCCGGGCGGGGCTCGCGGGGTGTGCGAGCCCCGCCCGGTACGGGAGGCGGGCGCTCCGTCCGCAGCGTGCGAGCGGGGCTTGCGCGCCTCGTGCGCCGCCTGCGGGTGCACGGACACCCCGAGGACGGCCGGCGATCCGCCCGTCACCGCGATGTCGCCCACCCGATCGGTGCGCAGCACGCTCGCACCCAGCGCGCGCAGCCGGTCCACCGTCCGCACGGACGGATGCCCGTACGCGTTTCCCTCGCCACACGAGATCAATGCCAGCCGGGGACGCAACGCACCGGTCAAAGCCCAGTCCTGATGCGCCGATCCGTGGTGCGCCACCTTCAGGACGTCCACCCGCCCCAACCGGCCCAGCAGCGCCGACTGGGCAGGCGGTTCGAGGTCCCCGAGCAACGCCATCCGCAGTCCGCCCGCCACCGACACCAGCAGCGCGACGCTCGCGTTGTTCGCCCCCGGGGCCTCGACAGCCGCCCCGGCGTCGGGCCAGACCACCTCCCAGGACAACGCCGGGCCCGCCGAGCGCCGTTCACCGCGCCCCGCGCGCAGCAGCGGGACTCCGGCACCGACCGCCCAGCCCGCCACCCGGGCCGCCTCACCCGGTGGATCGTCCAGGGTCGTGCCCTCGATCGCTCCGACCCGGCGGCCCCGGACCACCCCCGGCACACCCTCGACGTGATCGGCGTGGAAGTGCGTCACCACCAACAGCGGCACTTCCGTGACACCCAGATCCCGCAGGCACCTGTCGGCGGCGTTCGGATCCGGCCCCGCATCGACCACCACCGCGCTGTCCGGTGCACCGGCCGCGAGCACCAGCATGTCCCCTTGGCCCACGTCGCACATCACCATCCGCCACCCCGGCGGCGGCCAGCCGGTCGCGATCCGGGTGAGCTGTGGTGGCCGCAGCAGCACGGCCAGCAGGACCACGAGCAGCACCCCCGTCACCAGCGCCCGCACCCACCGCCGCCGGGCACGGACGGGCTTGCCGGACGGCGCTCGCCGTGGCAGCAGGAGCGGCATCACCCAGCAGGCCGCCAGGGTGGCCAGCGCGACCGTCGCCGTCCCGAACCACCCGCCCGGCCAGGAGAGTTGGCCGCCCGGAAGTTCGGCGCCGCGCCGCGCCACCAGGGCGAGCCAGCCGACCGGCACTCCGGCCGGCTCCGCGAGCAGGCGGGCCAGGTCCGGGAGGAGCGGCTGCAGCACGAGCACCCCGAAGCCGAGCAGGGTCGCCGGGGCCACCGCCAGTTCGGCCAGCAGGTTGCACGGGATCGCGACCAGGCTGACGTGCCCGGACAGCACCACCGTCACCGGCGCGCACAGGGCCTGGGCGGCGGCCGTCGCCGCCAGGGCACCCGCCAGGTGGTGCGGCCAGCGCCGGGACCGCAGCGCCTCGGCCCAGTGCGGCCCGAGGACGAGCAGCCCGGCCGTGGCGAGCACCGAGAGCAGGAATCCGAAGGAACGCGCCAGGAACGGGTCGAGCAGGACGAGCACCAGGACCGCCCCGGCGAGCGCGGGCACCGCCTGCCGGGGCCGGCCGGTGGCCAGCGCGAGCATGCCGATCAGCCCCGTCCCGGCCGCGCGCAGCACGCTGGGCTCCGGCCGGCAGACGGCGACGAAGGCCAGCGTCAGCGCCGTCCCGAGCAGCGCGCTGGTGTGCAGCGAGAGCCCCAGCAGCGCGGCCAGCCCGCGCCGTTCCGGGGTGCCGGCCTGCCCCGGGGCGCCCAGCAGCGCGCCGAGGACGATCGCCAGGTTGGCCCCGCTCACCGCCACCAGGTGCACCAGGTCGGTGGCCCGGAAGGCGTCCTCAAGGTCGTCGGGCAGTCGCGAGGTGTCCCCCACGACCAGGCCCGGGAGCAGCCCGCGCGCGTCCGGCGGGAGCCCGTCGCTGGCCGTGCGCAGACCGGCACGCAGCCGCCCGGCGATCCGCTGCGGCAGGTTCGGCGGCGCGAGGCGGCGGGGCGGGCCGTGGACGACCAGCAGCGCCGCGCACTCGGTGTCGTAGCCGTCTCCCGCGGGCCGCACCTCGGCCTCCACCACCAGCCGCTCCGACGGGAGCAGCCCCTGCCAGGGCCCGGATTCCGCGCCCCGGACCATGACGGTCACCGGGGTTCGCGTCCGGGTACTGCGCCCGTCCGGCAGGAGCGTGACCCGGTCGGCCACCGCGTCGACGGTGAGGAGGGTCTGCCCGCCGGTGGTCCCGCCCCGGGCCGCGTGGGACTTCGGGTCCCCCGCGACGGTCAGCTCCGCCTCCACCACCCGAGCGGGCTCGCCCGGAGATCGCGGCGGGGCGTGCTCGGCCGCTCGGACGAGCTCCGGCAGCGGACCCCGGTGCAGATCGGCGGTGTGCAGCGGGGTGGCCACCGCGGCGGCGGCTCCGGTGAGCAGGACGGCGGCCAAGGTCACCGCCGCTGCGCGTCGGCGTGGGAGCGCGGGCCTGACGAGCAGCAGGACGGCCGCCAGCGCGGCGGCACCCGCCAGGCCGAAGGCGAGGACGTCGTACCCCGGCTCCAGGCCGAGGAGCGCGGCCGTCACCACCCAGGCCGAGACGGCGGGAAGCAGCAGCCGGAAGTCGGCACCGGTGGAGCGGTTCGGCAGGTTCGGTTCGGTGGTGGCGGGCACGGCGGTACCTCCCTTCGGCGGGTGGCGGCGACGGACGAACGACGACGACGACGAGCAACGACGGCCGACGACGGACGGGCGGGAGAACAGGCGGGCAAGGGGACGGACGGGGAGGTCAGAGGGTCAGCAGCGGACGGAGTTCCGCGAACGTGCGCGCCCCGATGCCGCTGACCTGCCGGAGCTGGTCGAGCGTGCGGAACGAGCCGTGCGACGTGCGATAGGCGAGGATGCGCTGGGCGAGGGTCGGGCCGACGCCGGGGAGGGTGTCCAGCTGTTCGAGGCCGGCGCGGTTGAGGCTGACGGGCGGTCTGGGCGTGCCGGCCGCCGGCGGTCCGTTGCCGGCTCCGGCTCCCGGGGCGGAGGCCTGAGCCGGCTCGCCGACCAGGATCTGTTCACCGTCCGTCAGGACCCGGGCCAGGTTGAGGCTTCGGGTGTCCGTCTCCGGCAGCGGACCGCCCGCCGCCCGTAGGGCGTCGGCCACCCGCGAGCCGCCGGGCAGGGTGTGCAGGCCGGCGAGGTGAACCCGCCCGCCGATGTCGACCACGACGACCGCCCCGCCCCCGGGGCCGACGGGATCGGCCACCGAGACCGCGGCCGGGCCCGGGCCCAAGGCCGGAGTCGGCACGGACGCGGATGCCGCCCCCGCCACCCCCTCCACCCCCGGCGAGACCGGTGGGACCGGTGAGACCGGGGCGGACGCCAACGCCGGCACGGCCACCGCCTGCGGTCTGGCCAGCCAGAAGTGCTGCACGGCGTAGCCGACCGCGAACAGCAGCAGGACGGCCAACCCGGCCACCGCCCGCCGGTCGAGTGCCATCGCCGAGCCGAATCGAAGGCCCGACCCGGCCCCCGGCCCCGGCGGATCCGCGTCACCGCCCGCCCTGACCGGCTCCAACGGCACAGGCGGCACAGGCGGCGCAGGCCCCGCCGACGGAGGCCGCTCCCCCGCCCCGGACGGAACCGCGCCCGAAGGCGGCCCGGTCGACGCGAGCGCGCCCATCGCGGCACCGGAGCCCACCGGCCCGCCCGCCCCGGCCTCTGCTCCCGCCCCATCTCCCGCGACGCCGCCGCCGGTCGGCAGCAGCGCCGCCATCCGCAGCCGGACGGTCTCGTTGATCTCGTGGCGCTTCGCCGCGCCCAGGCCCATGGTCGTCATGCCGAGGACGGTAGGAGTCCTCGGCAGAGTACGCAGAAATTACCGAACCCCTGTGGATAACTCAGGGGTTGTGGACAAAACAGATCACTCACACGAGTGATCAGCGCCACGAAGAGTTGACCAGAGCCCGCGACACGGCACGCCCGGCCCGCTCAGCGCGGCGCGACGACCACCGCGAGCAGCCCCGGCCCGACGTGCGCGCCGATCACCGCCCCCACCTCGCCCACGTACAGCTCCCGCAGCCCCGGCACCCGGGCCCGCAGCCGCTCCGCGAGCGGCTCGGCCCGTTCCTCGGCCGCCAGGTGGTGCACGGTGATGTCGACCTCCCCGCCCCCCGACCGCTCGACGGCGATCTCCTCCAAGCGCGCGATCGCCCGCGACGCGGTGCGCACCTTCTCCAGCGGTTCGATCCGCCCCCCGTCCAGGTGCAGCAGCGGCTTGACCGCCAGCGCCGACCCGAGCAGCGCCCGCGCCGCCCCGATCCGGCCGCCCCTGCGCAGGTGTTCCAGGGTGTCGACGTAGAAGAACCCGCTGGTCACGGCCGCCCGCCGGGTGGCGGCCTCGGCCGCCTCCGCCAGGTCCCGCCCGGCCGCGATCGCCTCGGCCGCCGCCAGCACCGCGTATCCGAGGGCCATGCCGACCAGTCGGCTGTCCACCACCCGCACGGGTACCGGCGCCTCGGCGGCCGCCAGCCGGGCGGCCTCCACCGTGCCGGACAGCTCGCCGGAGATGTGCACCGAGACGATGCCCTTCGCCCCGGCCTCGGCGGCGGCCCGATAGGCGGCGGCGAAGGCCTCGGGGTTCGGTCGGGAGGTCGTCACCCGCTGCTTGTCGCGCAGCGCCTCGGCGACGTCCTTGGGGGAGATCTCGACGCCTTCGCACAGGACCGCGTCACCGACCGCGACGCTCAGCGGGACCACCGTGATCCCGTACCGGTCGAGGGTCTCCTGCGGCAGGTAGGCCGTGGAGTCGGTGACAAGTGCGAGGTCAGAGGGCATGAGGCGGAGATTACTCCCCGTTCGTCCGGGAGGACAGCGCCCGGGTGCGAGCCCCGAAAGGCCCCGAGGGCGCCGCCGGAGCAAGCACGCAGCACCCGCCGAAGCACGGCCGCAGCACCCGGCGCGGGGTGCTCGGCTCAGGCTCGGCTCGGCTCAGCTCAGCCTGCCGTGGGCCCCGCCGACGGCTTCCGCAGCCGCTGGGCCAGCTTGGCCAGCGGGTCGGCGAGTCCGAGGAGCTCCTCGGCGCTCGGACGGCCCTTCCCGTCCGTCAGCCCGGCCCGCGCAGCACCCCCGGAGGCCGCCCCCGAGCCAGAACCCGAACCCGAGGACGCCCCCGAACCCGAGGACGCGGAGGACGCGGAGGAAGCAGCGGAGCCGGAGGCGGACGCGGACGACGACTCCCCCGAGGTGTCCCAGTGCCGCAGCGCCCCCGCCTCGCTCTCGCACTCCTGGCTGAGCCGGCTCAGCTCGTCGTCCGCGAACCGGTGCATCCGGTCCTGCGCGGCCCAGCGCATGGTCTCCGCGGAGTGGGTGATCCGTTCGGCGCGCTCGCGCAGCTCCGGCAGCTTGGCCGCGATCCGCGCGGTGTCCGGCTCCCGCTCCAGCATCCGCAGTTCGCCGTCGAGTTCGGCGGCGTGTGCGTCGAGCCTGCCGAGCAGGGCGAGGGACTCGCCGAGCTGGCCGTCCTGGGGGAGGCCGCTCTCCAGCACCTGCCGGGTGCCGTCGAGCGAGGTGCGCAGGCCGAGCCGGACGGCGGCGATCTGGCCGGGCGGTCCGACCTTGGTGAAGGTCTTCGCCTTGAGGGTGGCGTTCTCCACGGCGCGCCGGGCGTTGGCCTCGTGCCGCCCGATCTTCGTGGCGACGGCCTTCGCCGCCTTGACCGTGCCGACCACGGCAAGGACGAACGCCGCGATCCCGAAGAGCAGGACCAGGCCGATCATCACGCCGAACGCGTCCATCGCGAGCCACCTTCCGCCACCGTTTCGGCCCCCACCGGACCCAACGCGGGCCGTACTGCCGAGGGTTCCACGGTAGCCGCCGGATCGGGCCCGGGGCGGACGGAACGGGCCCGGGCGGCGGAGATCAGGGACAGATCGGGGATCTCCCCGAGGGTTCGAGGGTCCTCCCAGGGCCCCGGACACGAGCAAGGGCGGGCGTCCCGAAGGACACCCGCCCCAGCAGCCTCAGCCGGCCGACTACCAGCCGACCGACATCAGCCGCGCGACCTCAACCGCAGCCGACCGACCTCAACCGCAGCCTCTCAGCCTCAGCCCGTGACGATGTTCACCAGCTTCGGCGCCCGCGCGATCACCTTGCGCACCGGCGCCTCGCCGATCGCCGCGACGACGGCCGGGTCGGCCAGCGCCAGCGCCTCCAGCTCGGCGTCCGAGATCGTCGGCGCGACCTCCAGCCTGGCCTTCACCTTGCCCTTGAGCTGCACCACGCAGGTCACCGTCTCGTCCACCACGTACGCCGGGTCGGCGACCGGGTAGTCGGTGTGCGCCAGCGACTCGTCGTGGCCCAGCCGGCGCCACAGCTCCTCGGCGATGTGCGGGGCCAGCGGCGCGACGATCAGGACCAGCTGCTCGGCCACGGCGCGCGGCGTGGAGCCGCGCTTGACCAGGTAGTTGTTCAGCTCGATCGCCTTGGCGACGGCCGTGTTGAACCGCAGCCCGGCCATGTCGCCGCGGATGCCGTCGATCGCCTTGTGCAGGGCACGCAGCGTCGCCTCGTCCGGCTCCTCCTCGGTGACGACCAGGTCGCCGGTGGCCTCCGAGACGACGTTGCGCCACAGCCGCTGCAGGAAGCGGTACGAGCCGACGACGGCGCGGGTGTCCCAGGGGCGGGAGACGTCCAGCGGGCCCATGGACATCTCGTACAGGCGCAGCGTGTCGGCGCCGTACTCGTCGGCGATCTCGTCGGGGGCGACGGCGTTCTTCAGGGACTTGCCCATCTTGCCGGCCTCGCGCTTGACGGCCTCGCCCTGCCAGAAGTACTGGCCGTCGCGCTCCTCGACCTCGGCGGCGGGCACCGGGAAGCCGCGCTCGTCGCGGTAGACGTCGGCGGTGATCATGCCCTGGTTGAACAGCTTGTGGAACGGCTCGACGGACGAGACGTGGCCCAGGTCGTGCAGCACCTTGTGCCAGAAGCGCGCGTACAGCAGGTGCAGCACGGCGTGCTCGGCACCGCCGACGTACAGGTCGGCGCCGCCGGCCGGCTTGGTGGCCGTGGGGCCGAGCCAGTACTTCTCGTTGGCCGGGTCGACGACCGCCGAGGAGTTCGACGGGTCGACGTAGCGCAGCTCGTACCAGCACGAACCCGCCCAGTTGGGCATGGTGTTGGTCTCGCGCCGGTAGGTGCGGACGCCGTCGCCCAGGTCCAGTTCGACGTTGACCCAGGCCTCGTTGCGCGACAGCGGGGTCTTGGGCGAGGAGGTGGCGTCGTACGGGTCGTAGGTGTGCGGCGAGTAGTCCTCGACCTCGGGGACCTCGACCGGCAGCATCGACTCGGGCAGCGCGTGCATGACGCCGTCCTCGTCGTAGACGATCGGGAAGGGCTCGCCCCAGTACCGCTGGCGGCTGAACAGCCAGTCCCGCAGACGGTAGTTGACGGTGCCCTCGCCGATGCCGCGCTCGGCCAGCCAGGCGGTGACGGCGGCCTTGGCGTCGACGACGCCCAGCCCGTCCAGCGTCAGCCCGTCCCGGGAGGAGTTGACGATGACGGAGTCGTAGGTGTCGAAGGCGTCGTCCCAGGCGGCCGGGTCCTCGCCGCGCCCGTCGGTGGGCTGGACGACGCAGCGCATCGGCAGCGCGAAGGCGCGGGCGAAGGCGAAGTCGCGGTGGTCGTGGGCGGGGACGGCCATGATGGCGCCGGTGCCGTAGCCCATCAGCACGTAGTCGGCGATGAACACCGGGACGGACGCGCCGCTGACCGGGTTCACGGCGTAGGCGCCGGTGAAGACGCCGGTCTTGACCTTGGCCTCGACCTGCCGCTCGACGTCCGACTTGGCGGCGGCGGTGGCGCGGTAGGCGGCGACGGCCTCGGCGGGGGTGGCGGCGCCGCCGGTCCACTCGGCGGGCACGTCCGCGGGCCAGGCGGCCGGGACGATCGAGTCGACCAGGCCGTGCTCGGGGGCCAGCACCATGTAGGTGGCGCCGAACAGGGTGTCGGGCCGGGTGGTGAAGACGGTGATCTTCTCACCGGAGTCGACGGCGAAGTCGACCCGGGCGCCCTCGGAGCGCCCGATCCAGTTGCGCTGCTGGAGCTTGATGGCCTCGGGCCAGTCCAGCAGGTCCAGGTCGGAGATCAGGCGGTCGGAGTACGCGGTGATGCGCATCATCCACTGGCGCAGGTTGGACTTGAACACCGGGAAGTTGCCGCGCTCGGAGCGGCCGTCCGCGGTGACCTCCTCGTTGGCCAGGACGGTGCCCAGGCCGGGGCACCAGTTGACCGGCACCTCCTTGGAGTACGCCAGCCGGTACTCGCCCAGCAGTTCGTCGCGCTCGGCGGCGGACAGGTCGGCCCACGGGCGCCCGTCCGGGGTCGGCTTCGCGCCGGACTCGAACCGGGCGATCAGCTCGGCGATCGGCCGGGCCCGGCCGGCCTGCTCGTCGTACCAGGAGTTGAAGATCTGCAGGAAGATCCACTGGGTCCAGCGGTAGTACTCCGGGTCGATCGTGGAGATCGAGCGGCGCGGGTCGTGGCCCAGGCCCAGCCGGCGCAGCTGCTGGCGCATGTTGGCGATGTTGGCCTCGGTGGAGACCCGCGGGTGGGTGCCGGTCTGCACCGCGTACTGCTCGGCGGGCAGGCCGAACGCGTCGTAGCCCAGCGTGTGCAGCACGTTGTGGCCGGTCATCCGCTGGTAGCGGGCGTAGACGTCGGTGGCGATGTAGCCCAGCGGGTGGCCGACGTGCAGGCCCGCGCCCGAGGGGTACGGGAACATGTCCATGATGAAGCTGTGCGGCTTCGCGGCGACGTCTCCGGCCGCCGGGTCGGCCAGCGCACCGGCGGGGTTGGGGGCGTTGAAGGTGCCCTCCTTCTCCCAGAGGTCCTGCCAGCGGGACTCGATCTCCGCCGCCAGCGCGGCGCTGTACCGGAACGGCTCGGTCGCGGTCTCGGCCGTGCCGGACGCAGGGGTCGTCTCGCTCATGGTCCTTCAAGCTCCATCGATGTCAGTTGGCGAACCGCGGACACGGCCGGCCCGTGAACGGGGGCGGAAAACAAAAAATCCCCTCGCAGGAGGGGACGCCACGCCGACTCCGGCACCGCCCGAGGGCGTAACCGGTCCTGGTCAGCGCGGCCGGCTAAGGAGCAGGCGCACGGTTCGCATGGGCTCAGGGTACCGCAAGCAGATCAGCGCGCTCCCGGGTATCCACCGGGGCCCGACGGCCCCGGGCCCGCCCCCGCACGGACCTCACCGCCGACCCGAGAAGCCCCCCACCACACGCAGCCCCCGCCCCACCGACGCCGCCCCCGCCCCGCCACACACAGACCTCACCGCCCCGCCGACGCCGCCCGCGTCGCCGCGTCGAAGTCGCGCAGCGCCCGCGCCAGCCGCTCGGACTGCATGCCCGCCGCGAGCGCCCGGGCGAGCGACGCGGTGCGGGCGGCCTCCCGCTGGTCGCCGAGGCGCCGGTGGGTCTCGGCGAGGCGGACCATCAGCAGCGCCTTGGACCGCCCGCGGCCGGCCCCCAGCCCGGCGACGGCCTCGGCGAGCAGCGCCTTGGCCATCCGGTGCTGGCCGAGTGCCAGCCGGCCCTCCCCCACCATCCCGGCGAGTTCGGCGCGGGCCGCCTCCGTGCCGGGCACGCCGTCGAGTTCGGCGAAGGCCCGGGCGGCGGCGGCCTCGGCCTGCTCGGCCTCGCCCCGGCGGCCGTGCGCGCGGGCGATCCGGCCGAGTTGCCGGGCCCGGCCGGCGGGGCTCAGTACGGAGCCGTGCCGGGCCAGGGCGGTGTTGAGCGCGGCGACGGCGTCCAGGCCGCGCCCGCCGGTGCCCTGGGTGGCGAGCACCACCAGGCCGCCGAGCACGGCGACGCCGAGCCGGGCGTCGCCGCTGACGTGGGCGGCCCGCAGGGCGGCGACGAAGGCGCGCTGGGCGGCCGCGTCGTGGCCGAGGTCGTACGCGGCCCAGCCGGCCAGCCGGGCGAGCCGGCTGGCCGTGCCGTACAGCTCGCGGCCGACCCGTTCGTCGTAGGCGCCGAGTTCCAGCAGCTTGGCCAGCATGGCGAGTTCGGCCCGGGTGGGGCCGAGGACGAGTCCGCCGCCGCAGGAGCGTTCGAGCCGCTGCTTGCTGCGGTAGGACAGGCCGAGGTCGCCGACGAGGCCGGGGTCGATGCGCAGCGCCCCTTCGCCGCCCCCGACGGGCGGGGGCGGGGAGGCGAGCCGTTCGGCGGCCTGGTCGAGGTCGGCGCCGCGGAAGAGGTCGGTGAGGCGGACGGGCCCGGCGTCGGTGGCGGCCTCGCGCAGCGCGGTCTGGGCGGTGTCGGCGGTCCACGGGTCGGTGAGCAGCCGGGGCGAGAGGATCTTGGCGCCCCGGTGGCCGCCCATCCGGCCCCAGAGCTGTTCGTAGGTGACGGCGATGCCGAGGGTGCGGCTGAGCACTTCGCAGACGGTCTGGTCGTGCGGGCTGCGCGGCACCATGCCGCGGTCGCGCCACTTGTAGGGGGCGGTGGAGCTGATGGCCAGGCCTGGCGGCAGGGCGAGGCTCACCTCGCGGGCGAGCCGTTCCGGACTCCAGCCGAGCTGGTGCAGTATCCGGGCCAGTTCCTCGTTCCGCCTTCGCTCCAGATCGGCCATGGAACGACGGTAGCGGTCCTTCCCGCCCTTGCGCCGGTGGCATGCGCAGAACGCCGAAGGGCCGCCTCCCATTTCGGGAGGCGGCCCTCGACTGCTGTGGAGCTACGGGGAATTGAACCCCGGACCTCTTGCATGCCATGCAAGCGCTCTACCAACTGAGCTACAGCCCCTTGACCTGCGATGTCACCGGAGGCTTTCGACCGTTTCCGTCCGGTTTCCCTCGGCGACATCGCCCACTTTACACGGTCCCGGGGGTGCTCCACGAATCCGTTCCCAGGGGCCCGCGTTCCCGCTCCCTCAGGCCCCCGCTCCCCCTCCCCGAGACCCGCGCTCCCGCCCCCGGGGCCCGCGCCTCCCACCCCGAGACCCGCGCTCCCGCCCCCGGGGCCCGCGCCCCCACTTCGGGACCCGCACTGCCACCCCCGGGCCCGCAGGTCACCCCGGAGGCGCCCCGGCGACGGGAACTGGCAGACCCACAGAGGCGGCCCGGCAACGCGAGAGGCCGCCACCCGATGGGTGACGGCCTCTCAACTACTGTGGAGCTACGGGGAATTGAACCCCGGACCTCTTGCATGCCATGCAAGCGCTCTACCAACTGAGCTACAGCCCCGCGACACGGGCGCTCCTGATCGAACAGGATCGCTGGTGCGGAGTGGAGCTATGGGGAATTGAACCCCAGACCTCTTGCATGCCATGCAAGCGCTCTACCAACTGAGCTATAGCCCCGCAGTCGTCGGATCTCCCGCTTCCCTTCCGGGCCGCGTTCCTTCCCTGCGAACGAGGAAAACTCTAGCTGGTCAGGGCCGGAACTGCGAAATCCGCCCCTGCGAAGCCCCTGCACGCCCCTGGCGAGCCCCCGGCAAGCCCCTGCATGCCCGCAACCCCGCCCGCACCCCACCCCACCCCGCGACGCGCCCGTCGCTCAGGCGTCATCGCTCAGGCGTCGTCGCTCAGGTGTCGTCGCCGATGACCGGCTGCGGGAGCGTGCCCGCGTTGTGCTCCAGCAGGCGCCAGCCGCGCGCCCCCTGTCCGAGCACCGACCAGCAGCAGTTGGACAGCCCGCCGAAGCACTCCCACTGGACCGGGTCCAGGTCCAGCAGCCGCCCGAGCATGGTGCGGATGGTGCCGCCGTGGCTGACCACCACCAGCGTCCCGTCCTCCGGCAGCTTGTCGACGGCCTCCAGCACGACCGGCACCGAGCGGTCGGCGACCTCGGTGGCCAGTTCGCCGCCGCCGCGCCGCACCGGCTCGCCGGCCGCCCAGGCCGCGTACTCCTCCGGGAAGCGGTCGCGGATCTCGGCGTTGGTCAGGCCCTGCCAGGAGCCCGCGTAGGTCTCCCGCAGGCCCTCGTGGTGCTGCACGTCGAGGCCGGTGACCTCGGCCAGTTCCTCGGCCGTGCGCTTGGCCCGGGTGAGGTCGGAGGAGATCAGCAGGTCGGGGCGCAGGCCGGAGAGCAGCCGGGCCGCCCGCTGGGCCTGGAGGACGCCCTGGTCGGTCAGTTCGATGTCCGTGGTGCCCTGGAAGCGGGACTCCAGGTTCCACGAGGTCTGGCCGTGGCGCCAGAAGACGACGCGCGGCCCCCGCCCGTCCCGGCTCAGTGCAGGTCCTCGGGCTTGCCGAAGTCGTCGGCCGGGGCGACGACGTTGCCGGCCTCGTCGGTGTGGGCGTCGGGCCGGTTGCGCGTGGCCAGGGCGTCCTCGGGCAGCGGCAGCTCGGGGCAGTCCTTCCAGAGGCGGTCCAGCGAGTAGAAGGAGCGCTCCTCGGAGTGCTGGACGTGCACGACGATGTCCAGGTAGTCGAGCAGGATCCAGCGGCCGTCGCGCTCGCCCTCGCGGCGCACCGGCTTGATGTCCAGCTGCTCGCGCAGCTGGTCCTCGATCTCCTCGGCGATCGACCGGACCTGGCGGTCGTTGTTGGCGGAGGCGATCAGGAAGGCGTCGGTGATCGACAGCACCTCGCTGACGTCGAAGGCGATGATGTTGTGCGCGAGCTTGTCGGCCGCCGCCTGCGCGGCGACGGTGATGAGCTGCTGGCTGTGGTCGGTGACGGTCACGGTGTTCTTCCGGCTCGGCGGCTTGGGGGGCGACCCCTGGCTCCTGGCCGGGGGTCGCCTTCCAGGATCTCACGCCGCCCGGGCGGCCCCGGAACGCTTTTCCGGGGCCGCCCGGGCCGGAGGCCGCGGCCTACTGGCTCTTCGGCGGCTGGTAGTCCTTGCCGAGCACGACCACCAGGTCCGCGTTCTGGGCGTCGCCGACCTTCTTCACCGCCGTGTCCGGCAGTCCGAGGCTGATCGCCAGCGACTTCGCCGCGGCCTGCCGGGCGTCGTCGGTGTAGCGGATCTCACTGGCGGCCTGCGCGGCGGTCTTGGAGCCGGGCAGGAAGGTCAGGCCGGAGTTCACGATCTGGACCTGTGCGGCGGCCGCCGCCTGGTCGTTGCCGGTGGCGTCCTGGAGCGAGACCCGGGCGGGGGCGTCGGCGGAGGCCGCGGACTTCACGGTGCCGCCGAGCACGTCCTTGACCTGCTTGCCGGCGGTGGCCTCGTCCAGGCCGCCGTCCGGTTTGACGGTCAGCGCGGTGGTGCCGAGGTGGCCGTCCTTCGCCTGCTGGGCGAGCTGGGCGAGCACTCCGGCGAGGGCGTCCTCGGGCAGCGAGGGGTCGAGCACCGCGTTCATCCGGTGCACGTCGTCCTTGGCGTCCTTGAACTCGGTGGGCATGGTGCGCACCACCGCGTCCATCACCTGTCCGAACCGGGCCAGTTGGGCGTCCCGGTTCTCGCCGGACGCCTGGAGGGTGGCGTACGCGACGGCGGCCTTCCCGTTCAGCAGGGTGTTCTTGCCGGCCGCGGACAGCAGCTTGCCGTCCGGCTTGCCGCCCTCGTGGGTCTCGGCGTTGGTGTCCACCCGGACGCCGCCGAGCTGGGAGACCAGCATCTCCAGGTAGGGGGTGTCCAGCCGCCAGGTGCCCGCGACCGGGGCGCCGAGCACGGTGGACAGGCCGTCGCGGGTCGCGGAGGCGCCGATGCTGTCCATGGCCTGGCCGACGGTGGTGACCGGCGGGTCGCCGGGGCCGGGCAGCCGCAGGGTGTCGGGCAGCAGGAGCACGGTGCCCTTCTTCCCGGTGGAGTCGTTGACCAGCAGCGCGCTGGAGACCTTGCCCTGGAGGTCGCGCAGGTGGACCACGCTGACCTGGCGCGGACCGGCCGCGCTCGCCGCGGTCTGCTTGTCGCCGGTGAACCAGAGGTAGCCGCCGGTGCCGGCCGCCGCGAGCGCCACCACCACGCCGAGGCCGATCAGCCGGTTGCGCAGCCGGCGGCGGCGCTCGGCGCGCACCTCGCTGCGGGACTCGGCGAACTTCAGCCAGTCGATGACGTCCTCGGACTCCTCCCCCTCCTCGTCGACGAAGGTGAACTCGTCCGTGGGGTAGTCGTCCTTGGCGGCCTTGCCTCCAGGCTTGCCGCCGGCCTTGCCGGCCCGGGCCCCGCCGACCAGTTCGGACGGCGGCTCGGGCTTGGCGCCCGCCGCCTCGGCGGCGGGCCGGGGCACGCGCGGGCGCGGCGGCGCGGGGGCGCCGGGCGCGGACGCGGCGGGCGCAGGCGCGACGACGGCCTCGGGCTCGACCGCCGCCGGCGCACCCGCCGCCGGGTAGGCCTGCTGCTGGTAGCCGCCCCCGGCCTCCGGCCCGGGCGACCCCCACGCGCCGTACGCCGGGTCCTGGTAGCCGTAGCCCCCCTGCTGCTGGTACGCCTGCACGGGCTGCCCGTACTGGTCGTACTGCTGCTGGTCGTACTGCTGCTGCGGGGGCTGCTGGTACGCCTGGTACGGCTGCTGCTCCTGGTAGCCGCCGTACGGGTCCCCCGTGTACACCGGCTGCCCGTACTGGTCGTACTGCTGCTGCTCCGGGACCTGTTCGGGCTGCTGCTGGTAGCCCCCCTGGTACTGCTGGTACTGCCCGGTCGACCAGTCCTCCGGCTGCTGCTGGTGCTGGTGCTGCCGGCCTCCGCCGCTTCGCTCGGTCACGCCCGCTCCTGGTCAGGTCCGGTGCGGCGCGTAGAGCGCCCGCTTGTCGATGTAGCGGACCACGCCGTCCGGGACGAGGTACCAGACCGGTTCGCCCTTGGCGACCCGGTTGCGGCAGTCCGTGGAGGAGATGGCCAGCGCGGGGACCTCGACCAGGGAGACCCCGCCCACCGGGAGTCCGGCGTCCGACAGGGTGTGTCCCGGGCGGGTGCACCCGATGAAGTGCGCGAGCGAGAAGAGCTCGTCGGAGTCGCGCCAGGACAGGATCTGGGCGAGCGCGTCGGCGCCGGTGATGAAGAAGAGGTCGGCGTCCGGGTGCTGGGAGTGCAGGTCGCGCAGGGTGTCGACGGTGTACGTCGGGCCCTCGCGGTCGATGTCGATCCGGCTGACCGAGAACTGCGGGTTCTCGGCGGTGGCGATGACCGTCATCAGGTAGCGGTCCTCGGCCGGGGTGACGTGGCGGTCGCTCTTCTGCCACGGCTGCCCGGTCGGCACGAAGATCACCTCGTCCAGGTGGAACGCGCTCGCCACCTCGCTGGCGGCGACCAGGTGGCCGTGGTGGATCGGGTCGAAGGTGCCGCCCATCACCCCGAGGCGCTTCTTCACCGGTTCCGGTCCGCCGGGATTCCCGGCCTGCTCTCCCATGCCGCCACACCTTACGCGACGCCCGTTACGGTGCGGGAACGCCCGGGTGGGGGTTGTCCGAAGACGCGTGAGGGAGCGGCCGGCCGGTACGCCGGACGCTCCCCGAGCGGCCCCGGGAGGCGGCTCAGCGGTCCCGGTTGAAGCGGGTGGTCACGAAGAGCAGAAGCGCCAGGATGAACAGTGCGGCGCCACCCGTCAGGTACGGGTTCAGGCTCTCGTGGTTGCCCCCCTCGCTCTCGGCGAGCAGGTTCAGGACGGGGAGTGCGGCGGCAGTGTTCATGGTCGGCGGGACCTTCTCGGCTCGGGTGAACGGACCAGGGGTTCTTCCGGGCCGGTGAAGGCCCACCTGTCATCGTACGGGGGCTTACCCGGCAACCGCTCGGCGGCCCACCGCCGCTGACCGGGCGTGAGCCCGAACCGGGGCGGCGGTGCTCAGTTGCCGCGGAAGGCGCGCGCCATGATCCAGACCAGCAGGCCGACGCCGACGAACGACGCCACCACGATGATCCGCAGGAACAGGCCCGGGCCGGCCTCGTTGGAGATGGGTGCGGCCAGGCTGACAAGCGCGTCGGTGGACATCTGCGGGGCTCCTCGAACTGCTCGGTACCGCGGCCGGATCCGGTCTCGGTTCTCCAGGACATTCAGGGTAGACCGGCCTCACACCGGCGCCGCCCACCGGCCCCTGCGGCGTGGCCCGGCCCGCGCGTACGCTGCCCGTGGGGACGAGTACGCAACCGCGGACGTTGCAAGGACAGTCGTTGCAGGCGTAGACCAGCGGGGGCCGGCCGCCGAGCCGGGGCCGCCGTCGACCAGGAGGTACTCAGACCATGACCGACCCGACCGCGAAGACCCCGAGCCGGCGCCGCCAGCGCTTCCCCGACATCTCCACCCGCGCCTGGGAGCACCCCGCGGACCGTTCCGCCCTGGTCGCCCTGCGCAAGCTCACCGGCTTCGACGACGTCCTGAGGAAGCTCGCCGGGCTGGTGTCCGAGCGCTCGATCCGGCTGATGTTCCTGGCCACCGCCGTGAAGACCTCCGAGCGCCAGTTCCCCGAGCTGTACGACATGGTGCGCGACGCCGCCTACGTGCTCGACCTGGAGCAGGTCCCGGACCTGTACGTCACCCAGGACCCGACGGTCAACGCGCACTGCATCGGCATCGACACCCCGATCATCGTGATCACCAGCGGCCTGATCGAGCTGCTCGACGAGGAGGAGCTGCGCTCGGTCATCGGCCACGAGGTCGGCCACGCGATGTCCGGCCACGCGGTCTACCGGACGATGCTGATGATCCTCACCAACATCGCCACCCGGGTCGCCTGGGTGCCGCTCGGCAACCTGGCGATCATGGCGATCGTCACCGCGCTCAAGGAGTGGTTCCGCAAGGCGGAGCTGTCCAGCGACCGGGCCGGCCTGCTCGCCGGGCAGGACGTCCAGGCGTCCATGCGCGCCCTGATGAAACTGGCCGGCGGGCACAACCTGGCCGAACTGAACGTCGACGCCTTCCTGGAGCAGGCCGAGGAGTACGACAAGGCCGGCGACCTGCGCGACGGCGTGCTCAAGCTGCTCCAGCTGCTGCCGCAGAGCCACCCGTTCGCGGTGGTACGGGTCGCCCAGCTGAAGAAGTGGGCGGAGAGCGACGAGTACCGCTCGATCCTGGCCGGCGCCTACCCGCGCCGCACGGACGACCCGGACACCTCGGTCGGCGAGCAGTGGAAGGCCGCCGCCGACCACTACACGACCTCGGTGAAGGAGAGCAAGGACCCGCTGATGGGCCTGATCCGCGACGTGGCCGGCGGCGCCGCGACCGTCGGCGGCAAGCTCCGCGACACCTTCGCCGACACGTTCACCGGCGGCTCCCGCGGCGGTTCCGCCACCCGCGAGGACGGCCGCACCGACCGGGGCGAGCGCACCGACCGGGGCGAGCGCACCGACCGGGGCGAGCGCACCGACGGCTGACCCCCCGCACCCGCGCCGACGGCCGGTGCACCCCGCCCGGGGTCACCGGCCGTCGGCCTGCCCCGGCTGCCAGTGGTACACCGCCACCCCGGCCCCGCCCGCCACCCGCCGGTACCCGCCGCCGTCGACCAGGCCGGCCAGGAACCGCCGCTGCTCCGCCACCGGCACCGGGAAGCCGTCCGGCTCCTCCAGCACCGCCACCCACTCCGCCACCGGCCGCCCCCAGCCGCCCGGCCCGCCCGCACCACCCGGCCCGCCCGGCGGCGTCAGGTACGGGAACAGCGACACCGTGCAGCGCCCGGTCAGCTGCGGCGCCAGACGGTTGGCGGCGGCCACCCGGGCGCCGTCCGGGACGACCGCCAGCACCCGGCGCACCTGCGCCGCCCGCCCGTCGCCCCGCCAGGCGTCCCCCGACAGCACGCCCGCCACCGGGCCGGTCGCGGTCAGCGCCACCGTGACGGCGAGCATCCCCGCCGCCACCGGCAGCCCCCGGCCCAGCCGGCCCAGCCGGGACAGCCGGGACAACAGCAGGCCCGCCCCGTGCAGCCCCGCCGTGAACAGCAGCGGCACCAGCACCGCGTCGTAGTGCTGCCCGGTGCGCCAGAACGCCGGATTGTCCACCCAGAACCGGGCCGCCAGCAGCACGCCCGCCAGCAGCACCAGCGGCGAGCGCAGCGCCAGCAGCAGCGTCGGCGCCAGCAGCAGCAGGACGGTCAGCGCCTTGACCGCCGGGAACAGCAGCCGCGCCAGCGGGTTCCCGCCGCCGTACTCCCCCATGTGCCCGTACGTGTACTCGCCGCCCGGGTTGAGCGCCGGAATCACCACCAGGGTGACCAGCAGGCCGGCCGCCACCGCCGCCAGCACGGTGACCGCCCCCAGCCGGCGCCGCCCGCGCCACCACACGTAGCCGCCGACCGCCGCGACCAGCAGCGCCTGGTCCTCCTTGACCAGCAGCAGCGGCAGCGCCCACGCCACCGCCGGGCCGTACCGCTCCCGGGCCAGCGCCACCACCGCGGCCGCCGCGAGCGGCACCGCGAAGGCCACCTCGTGGAAGTCGAACGCCACCGCGCTCTGCAACCCCGCCGACAGCCCGTACGCGACCCCGGCGACCGCCCCGCCCGCCGTCCCCAGCACCCGCACCGCGTACGCCGTCACCGGTACCGCGGACAGCGCCACCAGCACCGCCTGCGCCACCAGCAGCGTGCCCGCCCCCGGCCAGAGCCGGTAGAACGGCGCCAGCACCGCCAGCACCGGACTGAAGTGGTCGCCCAGGAGGTTGAAGCCCGTGCCCTTCAGCGCGACCACCGGTGCTTCGAGCCGGGCGTAGGCGCGCACCGCCTCCTCGAAGATGCCCAGGTCGAAACCCGAACTCTCCAACCGGCCGTATCTGGTGAGCGAGACGGCGGCGTACAGCGGGGCGAGCAGGGCGGCCACCGACCACGGCAGCACACGTCGGAAATCCATGACCCGGACGCTAGGAATTCCCCACTGAAGGGAAACTGAGGAAAGCTGAGGAAAACTTCAGCTCGGATATCCCGGGCAAGCCGGTCAAGGCCGTTGCGGGAAAACGTAATTCCCCCAAGGATGTCCGTCATGCGGCTACTGATCATCGAGGACGAGGAGCGGCTCGCGCAGTCCCTGAGGCAGGGGCTGGCGGCCGAGGGATACGCGGTCGACCTGGCCCACGACGGCGTCCACGGGCTCGAACTCGCCCTCACCGAGCCCTATTCGGCGATCGTGCTCGATCTGATGCTGCCCGGCCTCAACGGCTTCAAGGTCTGCCGCGAACTGCGCGCCACCGGAAATTCCGTACCGATTCTGATGCTCACCGCGAAGAACGGCGAGTACGACGAGGCCGAGTCGCTGGACTGCGGCGCGGACGACTTCCTCAGCAAGCCGTTCTCCTACGTCGTCCTCACCGCCCGGCTGCGCGCCCTGCTGCGCCGCGGCGCCGCCGCCCGCCCGCCGGTGCTCGCGGTCGGCGCGCTGCGGATCGACCCGGCGGCCCGCCGCTGCACCGCCGCCGACCGACAGGTCCGGCTCACCACCAAGGAGTTCGCCGTGCTGGAATGCCTGGCCCACCGCCCCGGCGAGGTGGTCCCCAAGGGCGGCATCCTGGACACCGTCTGGGACGCCGCCTTCCGGGGCGACGTGAACATCGTCGAGGTCTACGTCGCCGCCCTGCGGCGGAAACTGGACGTGCCCGGCATCGGCTGCCGGATCGAGACGGTGCGCGGCGCCGGATACCGGCTGGTGCCCGATGCACACTGACCGCCTCCGCCCGCTGCTGCGCCCCTGGCACCGCTCCTCGCTCCGCATCCGCGCCGCCCTCGGCGCGGCCCTCGCCTCCGTGCTGGCCTTCTCGGTGGCCGCCCTCTGGGTCGGCGGCGCGGTCCACGACCAGTGGACGGCCGTCGCCGAGAAGCAGTCCCAGGAAAGTGCCCAGCTCGTCGCCCACGACATCACCACCGGCACCCAGACCTGGACCTCGACCCTGAAGGAGTCGTTCCTGCTGGTCCTGGCCGACGGCCAGGTGGCCTTCCCGCTCGCCCCCGACGGCCAGGGCAGCATCACCATCTACCCCGACAAGAAAGAGACCGGGGCCAACACCCTGCTGGGCGAGTACGCGGGCCTGCCGCCCGAACCCTTCGCACCCCTCCCGCCCTACCCCCAGGACGTCTCCCCCGCGCACACCGAGCGGGTCCGGATCACCCTGCCCGACCACACCCGGCTGTTCCACCTGCCGGAGAACGGCCCCTCCCTCATCGGCCGGGACGTCACCATGATCAAGCGGGTCACCGACCCGGTCTCCTCCCGGACCCTGCGGCAGTACACCGGCATCCTGGGCATGCCGGAGCAGCGCGTCACCGTCTACCTGCTGGTCAACCCCACCGTCGCCGACCAGGCCGAGGACCGGATCACCGGCATCCTGCTGCGCTACGTGCTGCCCGCCGCGACCCTGTTCACCGCCCTGATCGCCTGGCTGGTCACCGGCCTGGCGCTGCGGCCGGTGGAGTCGATCCGCCGGGGCATGGCCCGGATCGGCGCCGGGGCCTTCCACGAACGCGTCCCGGTGCCACCCTCGCGGGACGCCATCGCGCGGCTGGCCGAGACCACCAACACCACGCTCGGCCGACTGGAACACGCGATCGACGAGCAGCGCCGACTCGTCTCGGACGCCTCGCACGAGCTGCGCAGCCCGCTGGCCGCGCTGCGCAACTCGCTGGAGGTCCCGCTGGCCCACCCGGCGGGCGTGGAGTGGCCGCAGGTGGTGCGCGACGCGCTCACCGACACCGAGCGGCTACAACTGCTCACCGACGACCTGCTGCTGCTCGCCGCCGTCGAGGAGCCCACCGGGCCGCTCGGCGGCGAGCCGGTGGACCTCGCCGACCTGGTCGGCGAGCAGGTCGCCGAACGCGCCCACCCGTCCACCGGCGGGCCCGCCTTCCTGGCCGTCTCCCTGGAGCCCGCGCCCGTCCCGGGCAGCGAGCTGCGGCTCGGCCGGCTGGTGCGCAACCTGCTCGACAACGCCGCCCGGCACACCCGCACCGCCGTCGCCGTCTCGGTGACCGTCGAGGACGGGCACGCCGTGCTGACCGTCACGGACGACGGCCCGGGCATCCCGCCCAAGGACCGGGAGCGGGTCTTCCACCGGTTCGTCCGGCTGGACGACGCCCGCTCCCGCGACTCCGGCGGCGCCGGCCTGGGCCTCGCCCTGGTCCGCTCGATCGCCCGCGGCGTCGGCGGCACCGCCGCCTTCACCGACCCGCCCCCGCCCGGCCCGGGCGCCCGCGCGGTGGTCCGCCTCCCGCTCGCCGCCGACGCCCCGGACGGGCCCTAAGGCGCGAGCACCCCGCACACCTGCCAGGCCGGCTGCGCGTGGTTGCCCGGATCGATCGGCGCCGGCGGCGGGACCTGGGTGCCCTGCGGGGTGGCCAGCACCGGCTGGAGGAAGCCGGCCATCGAGGTGGTGCAGGGCTCCGGCCCGGCCTGGATCACCGAGTCCACCAGCCGCAGCTGGGCCGAGGCCAGGTCGACCCGGTCGAACTGGAAGGTCAGCTGCCGCCGGACGGTCTCCAGGGTGACGGGCGCACCGGCCGCGGCTCCGGCCGGCTTCAGCGCGTAGACGAAGGTGTGGTCGGTGGTGATCTGCAGCGTGCCGCCGTCGGCCTCGTCGATCCGCATCGCGCCGGTCACCTTCACGGTGTCGGCGGCCAGCGCGACCTGCGCCGGGTCGAAACGCACCAGCCAGCCGGTCAGCGCGTGGTGCCGGTCGTCGACCGGCTGGGTCACGCTGGTGTCGAACTGGGCCTGCTCCCCGGGGGTGACGAAGGCCCGCACATCGGCGGTCGCGCCCTGGACGAGGGTGGCCGGGGCCAGCGAGGAGGCCACCAGGTAGCGCTGGACGGTGTCGAGCGCCTTGGTCACCTCGACCCGGCTGAAGTGCTCGGTGGCGGCCCCGGTCGGGGTGCCCAGTCCGATCGCCCCGTCGCTGTACCCGACCGGCAGCGCGGCGAACGGATTGGCCGGGTCGGCGACCGGCCGGACCACCGAGGCCGGGCTCAACGCGACCAGGCTGACGGTCAGTTGGCTGCCCTCGGGCCGGGCCGAAATCCGGTTCGGCGAGCTGACCCCGAAGTACACCGCGGCCCCGAAGGCCAGCAGCACGAGCAGCAGCAGGGCGAGCGCCTGCCGCGGCACGCTGCCCAGCGGGCCGAACCGCACCCGCGGGCGGGTCGCCCGGCCGAAGGACCCGGCCAGCCGCTCCCGGGCGGACAGCTCCTGGATCCGGGCAGCCCGGACGAAGGACTCGTCGAAGACGACGGACCGGAACTCGTCCTCATTGCCGGAACCACCGTCGGGCGCACCCTCAGGAGGCTCTCGCGGGTCACCCATGACACCAGGGTAAGGCGCGCCCTCGCCCCTCCACGAGGGTGCGACCGCAGATTCCCGGGAACGCCCCGCAACCGCCCGCCCCGGCGCGCACCACCCCTGCGCCACGCCCTACGACGTCACCCCGCAGGTGCCGTGACCACGAGCGACGGCTCGGCCGGCGCGGGCCTCGGGTCGGTCCCGGGGCTGCTGCTGCCGGACTCCGGGCGCCGGGGCGCGCCGGAGGAGCCGCCCACGCCCTGGTAGATCGCCGCGACCGCGACGGCCACCAGGCTCACGCCCATGATCACGGCGAGCACCCAGGCCACCGGCCGGTGCCAGCGCTGCTGGGCCACGTACCGCCCGCGACCGCGCCCCGGGTCGTAGCCGCGTCGGCGCCGGCCCGGGCGGCCGGTCGCCCGGCCGGGGCCCGACCAGGGATCGGGGTACAGGTGGTCGTCGTCCAGTCCGCTCGGGTGCGGGCGCAGCTCCAGCGGCAGCCCGTCCCCTGCGGTGACGTCATAGCCCCAGACCGGGCCCGCGGTGTCCGGCTCGAACCGGGCCTCGGCGGCGGCGAGCTGCCGCTCCTTGGCCGTCGGCTCGTGCACGGCGGCGGACCGGACGAAGGCCTCATCGAAGACCACGGTGGCGAACTCGTCGTCCGCACCACCGTGGTCGGCGCCGTCGGGGTACGGCGAGCCCCCCACATCGTCAGCCACGGATTCAGCGTATTACCGGGCGGCCGATTTGTCTGTGGCTCATCGCAGTTGGTCCGTCACACGTGTGACGCGGGCCGCTGCCGACCGCCCCGGGGCCCGGCCGGCCCGCCGCGCGGGCCGCGCTCAGCGCACGTCCGCGTCCCCGCCCACGGTCTGCGTCGCCTCGCCGCGCACGTGCCCGTCACCAGTGACGATGTACTTGGTGCTGGTCAGCTCGGGCAGGCCCATCGGGCCGCGGGCGTGCAGCTTCTGGGTGGAGATGCCGATCTCCGCGCCGAAGCCGAACTCGGCGCCGTCGGTGAAGCGGGTGGAGGCGTTGACGGCCACCGTGGTCGAGTCGACCAACCGGGTGAAGCGCCGGGCGGCGGCCTGCGAGGTGGTGACGATCGCCTCGGTGTGGCCGGAGGACCAGCGGCGGATGTGCTCGACGGCGGCGTCCAGCGAGGGCACCACGGCCGCGGCCAGGTCGTAGGACAGGTACTCGGCGCCCCAGTCCTCGTCGGTGGCGGGCACCACGGTGGCGGCGCCGCCCTCGGCGGCCTTGAGCACCGCGTCGTCGCCGTGCACGGTCACCCCGGCCTCGGCGAGGGCGGCCAGCGCGAGCGGCAGGAAGGCGTCCGCGACGTCCTGGTGGACGAGCAGCGTCTCGGCCGCGTTGCAGACGCTGACCCGCTGCGCCTTGGAGTTCAGCAGGATGCCGACGGCCATCGCCAGGTCGGTCTGCGCGTCCACGTAGACGTGGCAGTTGCCGGTGCCGGTCTCGATCACCGGCACGGTCGAGCCCTCGACCACCGTGCGGATCAGCGAGGCCCCGCCGCGCGGGATCAGCACGTCGACCAGGCCGCGGGCGCGCATCAGCTCCTGGACGGAGTCCCGGCTCTCGCCCGGGACGAGCTGGACGGCGTCGGCGGGCAGCCCGGCCGCGGCGACCGCGTCCCGCAGGACGGCGACCAGCGCGGTGTTGGAGCGGTAGGCGGAGGCCGAGCCGCGCAGCAGCACGGCGTTGCCGGACTTGAGGCAGAGCGCGGCGGCGTCCACCGTGACGTTCGGCCGGGCCTCGTAGATGATGCCGACCACGCCGAGCGGCACCCGCACCTGGCGCACGTCCAGGCCGTTGGGCAGGGTGTAGCCGCGCAGCACCTCGCCGACCGGGTCGGGCAGGCCGACGACGTCGCGCACGTCGGAGGCGATCGCGGCGATCCGCTCGTGGTCGAGGCTCAGCCGGTCGATCACCGACTCGGCGGTGCCGGCCGCGCGGGCCCGGGCCACGTCCTCGGCGTTGGCGGCGGTGATCTCGGCGCTGCGGGCCACCAGGGCGTCCGCGATCGCCAGCAGCGCGGCGTCCTTCGCCTTGCGCGGCAGCGGGGCGAGCGCGGCGGCGGCCTCCCGGGCTCGGCGCGCTACGGCGAGGACGGGGCTGTCGGCGGTGGCGAGGTCGCTGGTCATGCGCCAAGGGTAGCGACTGCGCAGGGCCCGCCGAGCGGCCATTTCGCCTGGCGGGACGGCCCGGCGAGACGGTTCTCCCCTGCGGCTCGCCCCCCTCAGTACGGGTGCACCCCGCCCAGGTGCGGCGGCGGATCGCCGAAGCCCTCCGCCACCCGCTTGTGGTACGTCGCCCGGTCGACCACCTCCAGGCCGACGATCTCCCACGGCGGCAGGTTCGCGGTGACCTTGTGCTCGCCCCACAGCCGCAGCGCGATCGCCGCCGCGTCGTGCAGGTCCCGGGCCTGCTCCCAGTACCGGATCTCGGCATGGTCGGCGGCGTAGCGGGCGGTGAGGAAGAACGAGTGGTCGTACGCCAGCCGCTCCAACGAGACGCGCAGCGAGGACAGCGGGGTGACCTGCCCGGACACGCTCAGCACCACGTGCCAGAGCCTGGCCTGCTCGGGCACGGTGGGCGGCTCCCCCGGGTCCGCGTGCTGCGACCGCGGCCTGCGCGTCCCGCCGGGCCCCTGCGGCGGCGGACCGGCCGGCTCGGCGGGTCCGTCCCCGCGTCCGCCGTCGATGCTGGTCAGCCGCCGGCCCGCCGTCCCTGCGGTCAGCGTTGCCTCGCTTCTGCGTTCCACCGGCGGCCTCCTGTTCGGCGATGTCGTGTCGTCCCCCGCACCGGACCCGCCGGCCCGCGGCCGACCGGTACGGCTGCACCGCTCCTCGCCCGCGGCCGGGCCACTCCCCGTACGGAGCGGCCCGCCGACCGCGCTCAACCGATCGGCCGGTACCGGCACACCGGCCGGTCAGCCGCGCAGAACGACCAGGTCGTCGCGGTGGACGACCTCACGCTCGTACGCGGCGCCGAACTCCTGGGCCAGGTCGCGGGTGGACCGGCCGAGCAGGCGGGGCAACTCCCTCGCATCAAAGTTGACCAGTCCGCGAGCCACGATGTGGCCGTTTTCGGCAAGAAGGTCCACCGGATCACCCGCCGTGAACTCCCCGTCCACCTTGGTGACCCCGGCGGGCAGCAGCGAGGCGCCGCCGGAGACGACGGCCGTGACGGCGCCCGCGTCGAGGTGCAGGGCGCCGCGCGGGCTGCTCGCGTGGGCCAGCCAGAGCATCCGGTCGGAGGTGCGGCTGCCGGTGCGCAGGAACAGGGTGCCGGTGCGCCGTCCGGCCAGCGCGTCGGCGGCCTGGCTGGCGGCGGTGAGCACCACCGGGATGCCCGCGCCGGTGGCGATCCGGGCCGCCTCGACCTTGGTGACCATGCCGCCGGTGCCGACGCCGGCCTTGCCCGCGCTGCCGATCTCGACGCCGTCGAGGTCGTGCGGGCCGCTCACCTGGTCGATCCGGCTGGTGCCGGGCCGGGCCGGGTCGCCGTCGTAGAGGCCGTCCACGTCGGAGAGCAGCACGAGCAGGTCGGCCCGGACCAGGTGGGCGACCAGCGCGGCCAGCCGGTCGTTGTCCCCGAACTTGATTTCGGCGGTGGCGACGGTGTCGTTCTCGTTGACGATCGGCATCGCGCCCATCGCCAGCAGCTGGTCGAGGGTGCGGTAGGCGTTGCGGTAGTGGGCGCGCCGGCTGGCGTCCTCGGCGGTGAGCAGCACCTGGCCGACCCGGATGCCGTACCGGGCGAAGGAGGCGGTGTAGCGGGCGACCAGCAGGCCCTGGCCGACGCTGGCGGCGGCCTGCTGGCGGGCCAGGTCCTTGGGCCGCTGGTCCAGGCCGAGCGGGGCCAGGCCGGCGGCGATGGCGCCGGAGGAGACGAGGACGACCTCTGGCGCGTCCGGGCGGCTGCGCACCTTGGCCAGCGCGTCCACCAGGGCGTCGACCCGGTCGGCGTCCAGGCCGCCGGCCGCCGTGGTGAGGGAGGAGGAGCCGACCTTGACGACGATCCGCCGGGCGGTCAGCACCTCCTCGCGCAGTGAGTCCTCGCTCATCTCGCTGTACGCCCTTCCGGTGTGGTGCGGGTGCGGCGGGCCGGGCCCGGCCGTCACCCCCGAAATCTACGCGATCCGCGCAGGTCGCCCGCAGGGTGTTTCACCGGCTGGACCGGCGCCGCCACGGCCGGGCCGCCGGTCCGGACGGCCGGCACGGCCCGGCCGACCCGCTGAAGCCCCGGGCCTCCCGAGCGAAGTGACGCTCAGTCAGTTCCGGACGGGGGCCGGACACGCGAACGGCCCCCACCGCCCCGGAGGGTGGTGGGGGCCGTTCGCCCGGGCCGGCTCAGGACGCGTCCCGGCCGGCCGGGTCACTCCTCGTCGTCGCCCTCGTCGATGGCGGCCGGGCGGGTGCTGGAGAGCGCCTCGAAGGCGAGGAACTCGGCCTCGGCCGCGTCCCGGCCCTTCTGCTTCTCGCGGCGGCGGTCGACCGCCGGGCGCGGGCTCTCCAGGCGGTGGTCCTCACCGCGGCGGCCGAGCATCTCGGCGCCGGCGGCCATGGTCGGCTCCCAGTCGAAGACGACGGCGTTCTCGTCCGGGCCGATGATGACGGTGTCGCCCTCGTGCGCCCCGACCTTCCACAGCTTGTCCTCGACGCCGAGGCGGGCCAGCCGGTCGGCGAGGTAGCCGACGGCCTCGTCGTTGGAGAAGTCGGTCTGGCGGACCCAGCGCTCCGGCTTGGTGCCGCGGATGCGGTAGGCGCCGTCCTCCTCGGTGATGGTGAAGCCCTCGTCGTCCACGGCCTTGGGCCGCAGCACGATCCGGGTCGACTCCTCGACCGGCTTGGCGGCGCGGGCCTCGGCGACGATCTGCGCCAGCGCGAAGTTCAGCTCGCGCAGGCCCTTGCGGGAGGCGGCGGAGACCTCGAACACCTGGTAGCCGCGCTCCTCCAGGGACTCCCGGGTGAGGTCGGCGATGTCCTGGCCGTCCGGCACGTCCACCTTGTTGAGCGCGACCAGGCGCGGGCGCTCCTCCAGACCGCCGTACTCGGCCAGTTCGGCCTCGATGGTCTCCAGGTCGGTCAGCGGGTCGCGGCCGGGCTCCAGGGTGGCGCAGTCCAGCACGTGCACCAGCACCGAGCAGCGCTCGACGTGCCGCAGGAACTCCAGGCCCAGGCCGCGGCCCTGGCTGGCGCCGGGGATCAGGCCGGGCACGTCGGCGATGGTGTACACGGTGTCGCCGGCGGTGACCACGCCGAGGTTGGGGATCAGGGTGGTGAACGGGTAGTCCGCGATCTTCGGCTTGGCCGCCGAGAGCACCGAGATCAGCGAGGACTTGCCGGCGCTCGGGTAGCCCACCAGGGCCACGTCGGCGACGGACTTGAGCTCCATCACGATGTCGCGGGCCTCGCCGGGCTCGCCGAGCAGCGCGAAGCCGGGCGCCTTGCGGCGGGCCGAGGACAGCGCGGAGTTGCCGAGGCCGCCGCGGCCGCCCTGGGCGGCGACGAAGCTGGTGCCGTGCCCGACCAGGTCGGCCAGCACCTCGCCGTTGCGGTCCAGCACCACGGTGCCGTCCGGCACCAGCAGGACGAGGTCGCCGCCGTCCGCGCCGGTGCGGTGGCCGCCCGCGCCGGGCTTGCCGTTGGTGGCCTTGCGCTTGGGCGAGTGGTGGTACTCCAGCAGGGTGGTGACCTGCGCGTCGACGGTGAGGATGACGCTGCCGCCCTCACCGCCGTTGCCGCCGTCGGGGCCGCCGAGCGGCTTGAACTTCTCCCGGTGCACGGAGGCGCAGCCGTGGCCCCCGTTACCCGCGGCGACGTGAAGTTCGACGCGGTCCACGAAGGTGGTCATGGTGTGCCTCCAGTGTGCGAAAGTCTGCTGCTACCTGCGTAAAGCATGAAGGGTGGACCGGAACATTCCGGCCCACCCTTCACTGTGAGTCTGGTGTGACTCAGGCCTCGACGGCCACGATGTTGACGACCTTGCGGCCGCGGCGGGTGCCGAACTGCACGGCACCGGCGGTCAGCGCGAACAGGGTGTCGTCGCCACCGCGACCGACGCCCGCACCCGGGTGGAAGTGGGTGCCGCGCTGGCGCACGAGGATCTCGCCGGCGGAGACGACCTGGCCGCCGAAGCGCTTCACGCCGAGGCGCTGGGCGTTCGAGTCACGGCCGTTACGGGTAGAGCTTGCGCCCTTCTTGTGTGCCATATCTCGCTATCCCCTTACTTGCTGACCGAGTCGATGCTGGTGATGCGCACCGCGGTGTGCTTCTGACGGTGACCCTGGCGACGGCGGTAGCCGGTCTTGTTCTTGTAGCGCAGGATGATGATCTTGTCACCCTTGGTCTGGTCGACGACCTCGGCGTGGGTCTTCACACCGGCCAGGACCCACGGGTCGGACGTGACGGCTTCGCCGTCGACGATCAGGATGGTCGAGAGCTCGACCGAGTCACCCGGCTTGGCCTCGATACGGTCGATCTCCAGCACGTCGCCGACGGCGACCTTGTGCTGGCGGCCGCCTGCGCGAACGATCGCGTACATGCGGTACCTGCTTTCCTTACTCGGTCGGAACTCCCGACGCCAGCCGCCTGGGTACGGACACAGGGGCCTCTCCCCGCCCGCTGCCGCGCGAACGCGGCGCTTCGGGAAGGTGATGTGCTCGGGAGCGTGTGGCGTAGACACGCCGAGGGTCAAGAATACGGACCGGCCGCCCGGGGGGCAAACCGGCCCGTACGGCCCGGGGCGGGAAGGGTCCCGCCCCGGGCGCGTGGGCACTACTCGGCCGCCGTATCACCTTCGGCGGCCGCCGCCTTCTTGGCCGCCGCGCTCGTCCGCTTGGTCGCGGTCTTGCGGGCGGTGGTCTTCTTGGCCGCCGTGGTCGTCTTCTTGGCGGCGGTCTTCTTCGCGGCGGTCTTGCGGGCGGCCCGCTTCTTGGGCGCCGGAGCCTCCTCCGCGGACGGCTCCTCGGCCTCGGCCTCGGCGGCCGGGGCCTCCTCCGCCGGGGCCTCGACGACGGCCTCCGCGGTCTCGACGGCCGGGGTCTCCTCCGCGGGCGCCTCGACGACGGCCTCCACGGCCTCGACGGCCTCGGGGGTCACCACGGCCGGGGCGGCCGGGGTGGCAGCCTCCAGGGCCGCCTCCAGCGCCGCGTCGGCCCGCGCCTGGAGCACCACGATCTCGGCCTCGCCCGGCGCCCCGGCCGGAGCCGTCGCCTTGCGGACCGCGCGGCGGCGGGTGCGGCCGGCCGGAGCCGCCGCGGCGGCGGGGATCTCGACCAGGTCCGGCTGGGCGGCCGGGGCCTCCTCGACGGCCTCCGCCTCGACGCCCGGGACCTCCAGGGCCAGCTGGCCCTCGATCTCCTCGCGCACCGGCTCGCCCTCGACGACCACCTCGGCCACCGCGGCCTCGACGGCCTGCGGCTCCTCGGCGGCCGCCCCGCCCTTGCCCCGGCGACGGCGCTTGCTGCTGCCCGCGGCCGCCTCGGCCGACACGGCCGGGGTGTGGACGTGGGCGCTCGGCTGCTCCATGTGAACGATCACGCCGCGGCCGTTGCAGTGCACGCACGGCTCGGAGAAGGACTCCAGCAGGCCCTGACCGACCCGCTTGCGGGTCATCTGGACCAGGCCCAGCGAGGTGACCTCGGCCACCTGGTGCTTGGTCCGGTCCCGGCCCAGGCACTCCAGCAGGCGGCGCAGCACCAGGTCCCGGTTGGACTCCAGCACCATGTCGATGAAGTCGATCACGATGATGCCGCCGAGGTCGCGCAGCCGCAGCTGGCGCACGATCTCCTCGGCCGCCTCGATGTTGTTGCGGGTGACCGTCTCCTCCAGGTTTCCGCCCTGGCCGACGAACTTCCCGGTGTTGACGTCGATGACGACCATCGCCTCGGTGCGGTCGATCACCAGCGAACCGCCGCTGGGCAGCCAGACCTTGCGGTCCAGCGCCTTCATCAGCTGCTCGTCGATCCGGTAGGTGGCGAACACGTCCACCTCGGAGGTCCACCGCTGGAGCCGCCCGGCGAGGTCCGGGGCCACGTTGGAGACGTAGTCGTGGATGGTGCTCCACGCCTCGTCGCCGGAGACGATGACCTTGGTGAAGTCCTCGTTGAAGATGTCGCGGACGACCCGGACGGTCATGTCCGGCTCGCCGTACAGCAGCGCGGGGGCGTTGCCGGTCGCGGCCTTCTTCTGGATGTCCTCCCACTGCTGCTGCAGCCGCTGGACGTCGCGGGTCAGCTCCTCCTCGGAGGCGCCCTCGGCGGCGGTGCGCACGATGACGCCCGCGTCGTCCGGGACGATCTTCTTGAGGATCTGCTTCAGGCGGGCGCGCTCGTTCTCGGGGAGCTTGCGCGAGATGCCGGTCATCGAGCCCTCGGGCACGTAGACCAGGTAGCGGCCGGGCAGCGAGATCTGGCTGGTCAGGCGGGCGCCCTTGTGGCCGATCGGGTCCTTGGAGACCTGCACCAGCACGGACTGGCCGGACTTCAGCACCGACTCGATCCGGCGCGGGCCACCGTGGCCCAGCGCACCGAAGTTGACCTCGCCGGCGTACAGCACGGCGTTGCGGCCCTTGCCGATGTCGACGAAGGCGGCCTCCATCGACGGCAGCACGTTCTGGACCTTGCCCAGGTAGACGTTGCCGACGTACGAGGTGGCCTGCTCCTTGTTGACGTAGTGCTCGACCAGCACGCCGTCCTCGAGGACGCCGATCTGGGTCCGCTGGCCGTTCTGGCGCACCACCATGACGCGCTCGACCGACTCGCGGCGGGCCAGGAACTCGGCCTCGGTGATGATCGGCACCCGGCGGCGGCCCAGCTCGCGGCCCTCGCGGCGGCGCTGCTTCTTCGCCTCCAGACGGGTCGAGCCCTTGATGGACTGCACCTCGTCCGGGTCGAAGGACGGCTCGGTGGAACGGCGGCGCGGCTCGCGCACCTTCACCACCGTGCGGACCCCGTCCTCGGTGGTCTCGGCGGTCTCGACGGCACCGGCCTCACCGCTGCGGCGGCGACGACGGCGACGACGGCGGGACGAGGACAGGCCGGCGGCCAGGTCGTCGTCGTCCTCGACGTCCTCCTCGACGTCCGCGGCCGGCTCCTCGACGACGGACTGCCCGGTCTCGACGGCCTCGGCCTCGAACTCCTCGGCCTCGCCACGGCGACGACGGCGGCCGCCCCGACGGCGACGGCGCGACGGACGGTCGTCCTCCCACTCGCCCTCGGTCTCCGGACCGGCGACGGGGGCCTCGACGACGGGCGTCTCGACCGGCACCTCGACGACCCGCTCGACCGGCTTCGCCTTCTCGGCGGCCTTCGCCCTCTCGACGGCCTTGGCCTTCTCGGCCTTCTCCGCCCGCTCGGCCCGCTCGGCGGCCTTCCGCTCGGCGGCCTTCGAACGGCTCGGCGGCTGCACCCGCACCGAGGTGCGCACCCGGCGGCGGCGGCCGACGCCGCTGTACTCGAACTCGTCCTCCTCGCGCTGCGCGGCGGCCGGGGCCTCGACCGGCGCCGGGGCGGCAGCGGCGGGCTGCTGCTGCGCCTGCGGCTGCACGGCGGGAGCCGGGGTGGCGGCCGGGGCGGCGGCGGGCTCCTGGAACACCGGAGCCTGGAAGATCGCGGTGGACGGGCGGACCGCACGGCGGCGCACCCGGTGGGTCGGCTCGGCGGCCGGCGCGGGCTGGACGGCCACGGCCTCCTCGACCGGCTCCTCCTCGACGGGCTCCTCCGCGGCGGCGGGCTCCTCGACCGGGGTCTCGACGACCGGCGCGGCCTCGACCACGCGGCGGCGACGGGCCCGGCGGGCCGGAGCGGCGGGGGCCTCCTCGGCAGCCGGCTCGGCGGCGGGGGCCTCGGCCACCGGGGCGGCGGCAGCGGGCTCCTCGGCCGGGGTCTCGGCGGCGGCCGGCGCCCCGGCGGGCGCCTCGGCGCGCTTGCGGGTGCGGCGGGCCCGGGCGGGCTTCTCCGCCTTCTCGTCCTTCTCGGCGGCCGGCTCAGCGGCCTTCTCGACCGGCTTCGCGGTCGCCTTCGCGCTCGTCTTCGCCGTCTTCTCGGCGGCGGGCGCCTCGGCGGCGGCCGGCTCGGTGACCACGACCGGGGTCGCCTCCGGCGTCCCGGCCGGAGCCTCGGCGCGCTTGCGGGTCCGGCGGGCCCGGACCGGCTTCTCGGCCACCGGCTCGGCGGCCGGTGCGGCCTGCGCCTCGGCGGCGGGTGCCTCGGCCTGGACGACCGTCTCGGCCGTCTCGGCGGCCGCACCCTGCGGGGTGCCCGCCGGGCGGGACACCGCACGGCGACGGCGGCGCGGCGGCGCCGCGGAGGTGCCTTCGCCGCCGGTCGGGGCGGTCTCGTTCTGTTCCGTCGCCGCGTTCTGCTGCGGATCGGTGTTATCGAGCATGCGGGTGGATCTCCCGTCAGGCCCCCGGGCTCCACATCCGGGCACGGCACGGCACCCGTGGCCGGCCGGCATCGCGAGGATGCTCGGGCCGGACCCTTTCACGGTGCCGCCGCGCGGACGCGAGGCCGCACAGGGGCTCGTAGTCTCGCTCGGCGCCCCGCCGCACGGCGGGGTGTCGAAAGTCTTCTGGTCTGACCAGTCTTCTGAGGTTTTCCCAAGCTGCGCCGTTCCCCAACCCCGGGTGGCTCCCGGACGGGGTTCCCGGGCCCACCGACCGTCCTGGTCGGCGGGCCTCAGGTGGCCGGCCTGTGCTGCGACGACGCTCGCTCCCCTGGGGAGCCGCGGGAACCTGGAGGACCGTCGGGCCCAGTGAGGCACTGGACCCGGCCTCCGCCCGTCAGGCGGACGCGGCCCCGCGCACCCCGGCGGCTGTCAGCCGGCCGGGGCCGCGGCGCGGTCGAGCGCCAGCGGGTCGGTCACCGTGCCGGACTCCTCGTCGAGCGGCCCCTGCGCCAGCCTGGTCACCTCTGCGGGGACCGGCGGCGCCAGGTCGGCCGTCACACGGAGACCGGACAATACGTCGTCGGGTCGTACGGCTGGTGTGGCGTGTCGTACTACCAGGCGCAGTATCGCACAGGGACGGCCGGTCCGAACATCGCGGTCCGCTTCGGCCGCCGTGTCCGCACCGTCGACGACCTGCGGCGCGGCGATCTCGAGCGCCGCCACCGGACCGCGCGCGTCGAAGACCCGCACGCCGTTCTTGGTCACGCGTTCGACCTCGACCCGCTCGGCGGCGAGGAACACCGCGACCGCGCGGGCGGCCTCCTGCGGCTCGACGCCGTCCAGCCGGACCAGCCACTCGGAGGCCTCCAGGCGCTCCACGAAGTTCGGCGTCCGGACCTCGACCGCGTCGATCACGTCCAGTCCGGTCGGCAGCGACTCGTCCAGCTGTGCCCGCAGTTCCTCCGGGTCACGGAGGGCGGCCAGGCCGATCTCCAGGTACTCCGCCTCGCTCGCCACCCCGGTCGGGGCCGCGTTGGCGTAGGACACCTTCGGGTGCGGGGTGAAGCCGGCCGAATAGGCCATCGGCACGGAGGACCGGCGCAGGGCGCGCTCGAAAGCGCGCTGGAAGTCGCGGTGGCTGGTGAAGCGGAGCCGGCCGCGCTTGGTGTAGCGGAGACGGATCCGCTGCACCGTCGGCGCGGGCGGAGGACCGTCGGGCGTACGGCGTGCCAGGGTCGCTCAGTCCTTAGTCAGTTGTCCCCGTCCGGCGCGACGGCTGCCGCCGCTGTCCGGACTCTGTCACCTCAAAGGGTACGCGCCCCGCCACCCCCCTCGTCCCGCCCCTGGTCAGCCGCACCCCGACGCCCCCGGCCGCCGTCCGCCCGGCGAACGCATGGAGCCCTCCCCGATTCCCGGGGAGGGCTCCATCCGTCACTTCGAGCACGTCACGCGGCCCGGACCCGCCCGATCCGCGCCATCCGTACCACCCGCGCCGTCAACTAGCCCTGCGGGGCAGCCCCGTTGACCACGGCCAGCGGCAGCAGCTTCTTCCCGGTGGGACCGATCTGGATCTTGAGGTCCATCTGCGGCTAAATGGAGACAGGTCTAAAACCATCGAGGGGGCCACCGACATGGCGAAGCGCACCCGCACAGCACGCAGCGCGCAACAGAAGGCGTACACGGTCGAAGCCGAGTGGACCGCCGCGGATCTGGCCCTGCTAGAAGAGCTGAAGAGAGCCGAGGCCGCACTTCCGGCAGACGCGCCGCGGGCGCTGCTCTCCGTCCGGCTGTCCGTGCTGACGGAGGACACCACCTCCCCCGTCCGCCAGGAACTCGACCTTCGCCGCGAGGCGCTGAACCGGGGCTGCCGCGTCGTCGGCGTCGCCAGCGACCTCAACGTCTCCGCCACGAAGGTGCCACCGTGGAAGCGGAAGCAGCTGGGCGACTGGTTGAACAACCGGGCGCCGGAGTTCGACGTCCTCCTGTTCTGGAAGCTCGACCGCTTCATCCGCCGGCTCTCCGACCTGAACGCGATGATCGACTGGGCGTTGAAGTACGGGAAGAACCTGGTCTCCAAGCACGACTCGATCGACCTGACCACCGTGGTCGGCAAGATCATGGTCACGCTGATCGGCGGCATCGCGGAGATCGAGGCCACCAACACGAGCACGCGCGTCGCGAGCCTCTGGGACTACGCCAAGACCCAGTCCGCCTGGCTCGTCGGCAAGCCGGCTTTCGGCTACACCACGGCCGAGGACGAGGACGGGAACGTCGTCCTTGTTATAGAGGCCGACGCGCACAAGGCCCTGCACTGGTGCCGGCGCCTGGCCCGCCGCGGCGTGTCCGCCCGCCGCATGGTCACGCTGCTCAAGCGCGCCGGTCTCGCCAGCGACGGCCTCACCCCCACCACCCTCCGCCGCCAACTGCGCAACCCGGCGCTGATGGGCTACCGCGTCGAGGAGGACAAGACGGGCGGCGTCCGCCGGTCCAAGCTCGTCCTGGACAAGAACGGGAAGCCCATCAGGGTCGCCGAGGCGATCTTCGAGGACGACGAGTTCTACGAGTTCCAGGCCGACCTCGACAAGCGCAGCAAGAACCAGCCTCAGCGGCAGCCGGGCAGCGCTACGAAGTTCCTCGGCGTCTTCATCTGCGCCGACTGCAAGACGAACATGACCGTGCAGAGGAACCGCGTCAAAGACCGGATGTACGCGTACCTGCGGTGCCAGGGATGCAAGGCCGGAGGCCTGGGCTCCCCCAACCCTGATGCGATCAACGCCAAGCTCGTCAGTGACGTGCTGTCCGTCCTCGGCGACGAGCCTGTACAGGTCCGGGAGTACGCGCGGGGCGCCGAGGCCCGCGCGAAGGTGGCCCAGCTTGAAGAGTCCGTCGCCTATTACATGAAGGAACTTGAGCCCAGCGGCCGGTTCTCGAAGACCCGATTCACCCGCGAGCAGGCTGAGGAGACCCTGGACAAACTGATCGCCGAGCTCGGGGAGATCGACCCCGCGACCACGGAAGACCGGTGGGTGAACGTGGCCAACGGCAAGACGTTCCGACAGACCTGGGAGGAAGGCGGCATCGAGGCCATGTCGGCCGACCTCCTGAGGGTGGGCGTCCGCTGCGAGGTCACCCGCACCAAAATCAAGGGCCAGCGCGCACCCGAGGTGAAGCTGAGGCTCATGATCCCCAAGGACTACCGGGACCGCCTGGTCATCAAGGAAGACCACTTCGCCGGAAAGCTCTGAACAGACAAGGAGACGTGCGACAGCCCCCGACATCAGAGCCGGGGGCTGTCGTCGTCAGTGCCGCGTCGGGTCGTAGGGCTCCTCGTTGCCTTCGTCGTCCACGATGACGATCTCGCTCCTGATGACCGGCGCGCTCGCTTGCTCCGAAGCCCGCTCGGCAGAGCTTCCCGCCAGAGGGGTCGTGCCCGGCGTGGCGGGACGAACCGTCACGGCACTTCCCGGCGCCGGTCAGAGAGCCCCGCGGCGTCGCGGGCCACCTCACGGTTGGTCGTAAGGTCCTCCGCGATACCCGCAGCGATGAGCGCTTCCCCCGGACTGTGGCCGGACCCGACGAAGCGCCATGCGGCGTCGACCGTCGTCCCGGTGTCCCAGTCGGCGTACAGGTCCCGGCCGGCGGCGACGGCGCGGGCGTGTTCGGCACGGGCGGCGCGGAGTTGGCCGTAGGTGGTGGAGTAGGCGCGGGTCTTGGTGAGGCAGTGGCCGCGGTATCCGAGCATGTGGGCCCAGGTGCGCAGGCGTAGGTGGTGCAGTTCGGGCAGGCCGCCGAGGCGCCAGGCGGTGGCGATGAGGGCCCTGACGTGCGGGTTGACGCGCAGCGTCCGTATCTCTGCCAGCGACGTGATGTGGCGGTCGGCGGCACCGGCGGTTTCGGCGCTCTTGCTGGTGTATTTGGCGACGTAGGCGGCTACCGCGTCGTCCGTGAGCCGTCCGCCGTCCCCGTTGGTGAGGGGATGCGCGTCGAGCTGAGTACCAAAGCTGAGCCGTCCGCCGCTGTAGGCCTCCGAGTCGGGGCACGGCAGCGCGACGGCGGAAGCCGCGGAGTGGACCGTCTCCAGGAGGAGGTCCGAGGTGGCCCAGGGCGGGGGCGGCGATGTGGGTCCGTCGGGCCCGTCAAAGCGGATGACGGCGTGGAAATGGACGGCGCCGCGCTTCTGGTACTCGGCGACCTTGGTGGCCGAGACCCGAACCAGGGTGCGCACCTGCCTCCGGCCTACGCCAGCCCCTGCGGCGATGTGGTGGTAGAGGTTGTCGCGGAAGGCCTTCCATAACGCCGGGGCCATGACGTTCCACAGGATGTGGCCGGGGTAGTCGTAGCAGTCGGCGCAGAGCGGCTGTCCGATGAGCGGGTCCGTGTCGGGGTGGGTTCGGCCGCAGCCGTGGTGGCCGCCGTGTTCGCAGCGTCGACGCCGGGCGGGGTGGCAGTCGTCGGCGCGGTGGACCGGGCCGAACGAAGGCGCGGTCAGGGTGACGAACAGTCGCGGGTGCGTCCGCACGGTGTCGGGGACGCCCTTGCCGCCGATGAGACCGGAGCGAACCAGGTGGAAGGTGTCGCCGCTGTGCTCGCGGGAGCAGGGTGCGCAGCGGGTGGCCCGACGGTTGCGGCAGCGGACCGGGAGCCGGCCGCCGGGTTCGGTGCCGGTCGAGTAGTGGCGCAGGACCTCGCCGGTCTCGGCGTCGAGGGTGGTGGTGCTGCCGGTGAGGTAGATCGGTTGGGCACAACCTCCGGTGGCGCGGATCTGGTCGAGCCAGCGGTTGAGGTCGGGCATCTCGCCGAGACTGACCAAGTCCCGGTCAATGATAGGAAGTTGAAGCAGCCGTGCCTCCCGGTCGAGGAGGGCGCGGCGTGCGGTGGGGTCGGCGTAGGGGTTGTTACGGGTCATGGTGGGTGTCTCCAGGGCCAGGGGTCGCCGGGCCCCGGCCGGGCCATGTGCGCGGTGGCTCGACCGGGGGTGGCGTGGGGGCGAGTGGAGCGGGTCCGGCGGGTGGGGGTTCGGCCGCCGGTGGGGGTTGGGTGGGTTGGCACGGCGATCACGTCTTTCAGGTGGTGTGGGTGAGGCCTTGGACGAGCCAGGTCACGGCGTAGACGACGGGGTCGGCCCAGCCAATGCGGTCGAGGTAGATGCCGAGGACGCCGACGAGCAGGACGTGCCAGGTGCGCAGTTCGCCGGAGCGGACGAGGAGGAAGGTCACGACGGCCAGGAAGGCAATCAGCACGGCGGTCATGTCCATCAGACGTAGACCCCTTCGTTGGGCTCGTCCGACTGGTGGAGGCCGGGCCAGGTCGGTGCCAGGCGGGCGTACTTCCTGGCGGTCCGGCGAGCCTGGTCGGGGGTGACGTGGATGGAGCGGGCCCGGGTCCACTGACCGTCGGTGTCGGCGGTGATGGCGACGCCCTGTTCGGCGAGGGCGATCCGCTGCGCAGCCTCCAAGGCGTCCTTGTTGAGGTCGCCGAGCGCCATCTCTGCCGTCCCCGCGTCGCTCACCCGGTGGCAGACCCGGCCGGCCAACTGCGCCCGCAGGGCCGTGACCCCGGGGCCGAGGTCCGAGCCGACGCGTTGCCCGGCGATGATCAGGTGGACGCCGAGGGCTGCGCCGAGTTGAGCGAGCCTGAGCAGATTGGTGGAGATCTCCCCGACTTGCGCCTTGTCGTCCCTCGTCGCGACCAGGTACAGCTCCGCGACCTCGTCCACGATCAGGACGACGGGCATCTTGCGGAGCTTGGCCGGCAGGTCCCAGATCGAGCGGGCGCCGACGGATCGGCACAGCTGCATTCGGGCTTCGGTCTCCGCGACCAGTTCTGCGAGCAGGTGGGCGGCTTCCGTCCTGGTGGATGCCAGGGCGGACAGCCTGTCCTCGAAGAGCGACAGCTCCATGCCGCCCTTGAGGTCGATGCCGAACAAGGCGACGCGTTGCGGGGCGAGTTCCTTCACCAGGGCAGCGATGAGAGTGGACTTGCCGGAGCGGGTGGCGCCGACGATCAGCCAGTGCGGGGCCCGGCGGAGATCGATCGCCCAGGCCCGGCCGTCCTCCAGCAGGCCGACAACCGCCCGCAGGACGCGTTGCTTCAGTTGGTAAGGGACAACGGGCACCCTGAGCGGGTCCCAGGCGAGAGCGGACAGGGTGACGAAGCCGCGCTCGCCCGAGAACACCCGGATCGTGTGCACACGCCAGGCATGGGTGAGCGCTTCGACGTGGGAGAGGAAGTGATCCGGCACCTGCCCGGGGTGAAGCCGCACCACCACGTCCAGACCGCCGCGCCGGTACTTCGGCATGCCCAGCCGGGGCGGGGCCGGCCGCAGGGGGTCGCCGCGCACCACCATGTCGCCGAGCAGCGCCCGCCCGGGACGCCTGGCCACCGCGAGACCGAGGTTCGTGGTCAGCCGCCGCCACGTCACCCTGACCCGGACGACCGTGACCGGGTAGCCGATCAGGTACCACCAGAGGTAGGGGTGGTTACGCCGCAGGCCCGGGGCCGTGCTGAGGAGGATGAGCGCCGCGGCCAGCAGCACCACCCAGAGGAACTGGAGAACGATCACGCCTGCCCTCCGTTCTCCATGGCCGTGTTGTGGGCCTCGGTCTCCAGGTCACGGGCCTGCCTGGCGGCCTTGGTGGCGACGATGGCGATGTGGTCGAAGAGCTGAGCGCCGACCTCGTCCCGGCCGAACGGGTCGACCTCTTCGGCCAGGTCTCCGAGTTCGCGCAGCAGGCCGCGCAGCTTCACGCGCGTCGCGCCGCTCATCAGGCGTCGCCGCTCTTGCGCGAGCCCGCCGGGGGCGAGACGGGAACGGGGGTGATGGTGTCGGCCCGGAAGGAGAGGCCGTGCCGGTCCCCCATGGCCCAGGAGAAGGCGGTCAGGCCGGTGACGTGCACCCGCACGCCCTCGACGACGCCCGCCGGTTCGCCGGACACGCTGATCTCGATGATCGAGGCCCGCCGGCCGTCCTGCCGGACCGCGACACCCACCGTGTACACGGTCTGGCCGTCCCGGTCCTTCCTCACCTCACCGGTCTCGCGGTTCGCCACTCGGGCTTCGGGGGCGACGATGCAGGTCATCGTGCCGAGCCGGGTTCCGTCCACGGGAATGGACTGCATGAGAGCACGCTCCTAGGTCACCAAGGCCGCCCGACGTAAGTCGTCAAACGTACTTACCTTTGATGCCCGATGATGCCCTTCCTTGACGCCCCGACGCAAGCGATTCATGCTTACGTTTAACGGCTAGCAACTGAAGACAGACATAGACACGCGGCCCGAGCTGGGCAAACGACCACACGCGAAGCACCCGACAACGACACGCGCACACGAAGCGGGCCTCCCCCCGGCGCCCGCACCAAGGGGTCAACACGATGGCGATCATCCGGAACGAGGCACTGCACAAGCAGGTGGCCGCAGCCATGCGACAGTCAATCGCCACCGGCGAGTGGCCCCCCGGTGCGCAGTTGCCCACCGAGACCGACCTCGCCCAGAAGTACGGCGTCTCCCGACCCACCGTCAGGCTCGCCGTCGCCGCCCTCCGCAGCGAGGGACAGTTGGACGTCAAGCAGGGCCGCGGCACCTTCGTCCGCACCGCCGTCCACGGCCCTGCCAGCGCCCTCGTACGCACGGTCACCCAGCGTGGCAACCACTACGAGACGCCCACCGACGCGTGGTTCGAACGCGGGGAGGAACCGACCGTCTACCGCACCCGCACGGACGCGGTCTCCGCGCCGCTGCTGGAGATGGACCAGGACGAGCTGGTCATCGGCTGCGACCGCCTTCTCACCGACCCCGCAGGCGACGGCCGAGTCCTGCACCGCCTCCTACTCCCCATGGAGCGCGTCGAGGCCACCCCGCTCGCCCAACAGCCCGCCGTCACGCCGGCCGAGGCCTACTCGACGCTCGCCGACGCCGGCCACGACCCCGCTTGGCGCGAGCGAGTCACCGCCCGCGTCCCCCAGCCCGACGAGCGCGAGGCTCTACGCCTGTCCGAGGCCGCCGTCCTCCTGGTCGTCCACCGCATCACCTACGACCGGGCCACGGACGTACCGCTGCTGCTCGAAGAAGCCCGGCTCGGCGCCGAAACCACCGGCCTGACCTACGACATCGAGGCCACCAAGCCCAAGCGCACCGCCCGAACGGCCAAGGCCGGCCGCTAATCACCGAGAACGCCGAACAGCCCTCGCGCCAGAGCAAGGCGTGGGGGCTGTCGCAACTTTCCTTCACTTAATCAAGCGGCGGCGCATCCGCGCCGCGGGGCGGCCCCAGCCGCCCCGGCCGGGCATGCGGCCTTGCGGCCGTTCCGGGCCGGTCGCCTGGCCCGCCCGCCAACAACCGCCCGCGTGCGGGGCTGCCGCGCCATGGCTGATGCCGGACGGCTCCGCGGTTTTACCCACCTCCCCGGCCCGGGACCCTCGTCGAGCAAGACCGGGGGCCACTCGGCCAAACTGCGGTCAGGCCCACAAGCCCTGACCGAGTCGCAGCAGCTTACGGCACCCCGATCATGCTCGACCCCAGACCAGACAGGACACCGGCCAAAACCACTCCGCCGCCCTCAGTCAGACACCGCCGCATGAAGGCCCAACACCCAAATCCACTGCCTCGCAATGATGTTCAACAGAAGATTGCGCAATGCATCACGAGAACCCAATGTTCGGAGGACCGCGTCGTGAGCTGATCCACCATCTGGAATGACCTGCATGCGCATGAAGACGAGTGCGACCAGGTGCCGCCATCCGGCGCCGATGAGGCAGCCGAAATGAACCGTCTTCGAGGCCTTGTGATGGCGCAGCGGCACGGCTGCCTCGTCCGTCGCCGAACCGGCAGCTGCCACGACCAGCCGCGGCGTTTGAGCAGGGCCCATACGCCCTCCACCGCGATAAGCCACATGGAACATGCGCCCGATTAGGTCTTGATCCTGACCTGCATCCGGCGCTGGTCCTCACAGTCGTGCGCCGGCGGACCACGATCCTACTTGCGCTCAAGCCAATCGACTTGTACGGACTCAGCCTCCGTCAGCCCGGTGATCCGTCCGAGACGGCCCGGCCTCACCGTGCTTCCGCCACTACCGGCTCAAGCACTTCACCGACCACTCCGAGACGCGCGACGTGGCAGCGATCTCCCGGCTCTTCTCCCTAGCCTCGAACCTGGCCGCGGCCTGCGGCCGAACCCGTTCCCGAACAGCCCTCTCAGCGTCGGTCAAGCCGCCGGTGTGCCCCACCCCCTGAGAGCTACTGGACCCAAACCATCGCCATCAGGCAACGCCCTTACTTGACCCTTTCAAGTTCAGTAGCGGGAGGCAGATTCAACTACCGGGACAGGGCTCCTGGGATAGCGAGGAAGCAATCGCCGCTTAATCGCGCAAGAGGAAAAACAAATAATGAATCCCGTGAAGCCAAATTGGGCGGCCGCACGGGACTCATTAACTTACATTCTGGGCCTCGCCTCTAGGTCCCAGAACTCACAAAATCATCCCTGGGTCCAGTTGACCAATGACCGAGAGATGTTGAAAGTGCAATCGATCTGACCCCAGTTATTGACGGTCGACTTCTCGTCAAACCACGTATTCGTGGAAGTCTGGTCGGCCTCCCAGTCACAGTAGCCGTAGTTCTGGAAATAACCAGACTTCTGCACATTCTGACAGTGAGCGTTGGAACCAGTGCTACCCCAGGTCGACCAGCATCCAAAGGTATTGCCGCTCGTTCCGGCAAATGCGCTCGGAGTGATCGAAATAACTGCTGCTGCCGCCAGCCCTGCCATCACCGCAACTCGGGTCAATTTCGACCGGAACGAAAGATCCGCGGCGCCATCCTTACCCATTTACCCTCCCAGTTAATCTACAGGTTGACCGCCCTGGTGTTGCCTCAACAGAGCGGCCGCCTACACCACACGAGTTGACCTATTTGAAGCCCGGCCACGTGGGCGTCGACTCTTTGATACTGACATAAGGGAGAACTTCACGCAAGCAAGACAGCAATTCAAGAATCAGTATTCGATACGCGCGCTACCAGAAATTTCGCCTTGCCCCGGGCAATCCGCCAAGGCGTAAAGTGGATCGACGTGAAGATGACAAGGAGAGCCATGGCCGCAATGACCCAGCAGTTCCAAGATGAAGCTGGCTGCCCCGCCCAATCCCACCATCGGCGATTCCCGGATGCGTCTATCTCCCAATAAGTCAGGGGGAATACTGTAAGAAGAGGAAGAACCCACGAAAGACGCCACCCAAAAACCCTGCCGGAAAAAACGGCAAAGCCGCCCCAAATAATCATTGATCGAACGGCCAATACGGCTTCGCTTGGACCCATGGCCAGCTCTTCAAGGGCCAAGACTGCCGTAGAGAGGCCAAAAGATCCAGCAACCCAGACGACCTCATATCGCCGAAGAGATAGGGTTCCTGTGAGCTCCAGAGAGCACATGGCGCTATCCAGGCCAACAGCTGCCACCGATGCAAATGCCAGCGGCATTTCTTTTCGAAAAGGAATTGGCGAGTCTGCGGCCCGATCAGCGAAAGGAAGTTCCAAATAGACGGCCCCGAAGAGCAGATTCACTACGGCGAGCAAGAAGATGGCTAAAGCGAGCTTACGGAAATGGTGCGCACGCGCAAACCTTATCCAGTCTGCGAGTCCATCATGCACAGTGGATTCCCTTGATGCTCTGGATCCGTTCCTGGGCCCAATTATTCTGGGCAGTCTCGGATTGCATGATCAGACGGCCGATCGCCTCCTGATCGACGCCGGGTGGGCCTCCATGAACATCTGACGGCTGACCGGAGCCGGTAATACGAGCAGCTACCCACGAGTCCAGCTCAAAGTCAGCCGTCAGAATCTTGCCCTGGTCATCACTGGTTTTTGCCACGCAGGAAGGTGTACTAGCGTTAACGATCAAAATTGACATACTGATCGCAACCTCCCACATGGACCCCTCGCGAATTGTGAAACTCTCCTCGACGGTTGAATTCTTCAAGCCCCGCTCGTAGAAGACCGGGGGCGAGATAATTAATCCCCGTGGCAACTGCGCTGCCCGCGTCGCCATGGCTTCCAACTGCGGCAGGTACTTCCGCTGTTCGGGCCAGACGCAGATCTTGGGCTGAGATGCAGTACACAGAGAGGCTTCAGGTGCTGACCGACGCACCTGTACGGGTCCCATCGGGCCGTAGACGGCCCCAAGCGCCACCACCGCGACCGCACAACCAAGGGCTGTCACTCGCTCCGGCCATGCACCCTCGATCCGCTTCCGCTCAGCCTTCACCGGGCGGTCAACCAATACCACCAGGGAGACGGCCAGACAGGCAATCAATAGACGTACGGCAACAGCCCCGGCAGAAGTTGTGGAAGCTGGCGGACCAGAGAGGAGAAAGAGTCCCAGACCAGACGGACCTGCGGTGGCAGCCAGAACGACGAAGCATCCAAGGCCGCATACCACTGGGCTGGCAAACACCGACGGAAACCATCGGCCTACCGCATGACCCAAGGCTATACAGAGAACAAGAACGCTTGTGCCGAGAAGTAGATATCCCGGCCACAGAAATCCAGGGCCGGCATCGCGATAACTCACGAGCGCAGCGCTGAGGATTCCAGCTATATATGCGACGATCCCGTAGCTCACGGTGGCCGCAAGCTGGACCAGCTCAGCCTTCCATCGTGAACGCGAAGCTGCAGTTATCTGGTCCTGGAGTCCGTGGCGCTGAACTCGCCCAGCCGACCATGCGGCAGCCGCCGCAAGAAGCGGGCCCAGATAGAATGAGGGGATCTGAGCAGCCACGCTGGCTTCAGGCCAAACACCTATCCACCACTGGGACCGGCCAAACAGAACGGCCAGGTCCAGTGTGATAAGAAAAGGCAACCACCACTTTAACGGGGAGCGGCGAAGCTCCAATAAGAAGATTCGCATCATGCGATCACCCGCTTTCCCTCCAGGACCGCCATATAGCCGCGCTCCAGCGGGCTATCCCCAGCGAGTTCGCAATTTCCGAAGCCGTTTAGCTCCTGCGGAGTACCGCGGAACACGAATTCGCCGGATCGCAGGACAAAAACCTCATCGCAAACGGCTGCAACGTCCTCCACCAGGTGGGTACTTAGAACAACTGCCGTATTTTCGAGCGACCGAACAAGCTGACGGAACTGAAGACGTTGCGCAGGGTCCAGACCCACAGTTGGCTCATCAAGCAGCAGTAGCTTGGGGGATCCAACGATCGCCGATGCCACACCTGCTCGCCGCAGCATTCCGCCCGACAAGGCCTTCATCTTTATTTTCTGCTGTCCATCGAGATCAACATCGTTTAGCGCCTTTAGCGTAGCCGAGTGGGCCTCAGAGGCTGGTACCTCACGCAGCCAAGCACTATATCTCACAAAATCATAGACCGAATAGGAAGGATAGTATCCAAAATCTTGCGGAAGGTACCCGATCTGACGGCGAGCAGTACGAGCATGTCGTTCACTATCGATGCCCCTTCCATAAATGGAGATCCTCCCCTGGAGGGGCGGCGCAACCGTTGCAAGAGTCCGGAGCAGGGTCGTTTTTCCGGCACCATTGGGGCCCAGCAAGCCAAATACGCCGACGCCAATTTGCCAATCGAGATTAGAAATCACCCGCTTCCGGCCGTAGCCCTGCGAGACACCGGACAAGGCTACGATCGGTGACACCTCTGTCCTTTCAGTCTATTTCGGTGGGCGCCCTCTGGAGCGCCCACCGAAATGATCAATCGCTGGTTTTGGTTAATTCCCTCTTAGTAAATCAACCGCGGCTGTAGGCCACCCAAGCCCGCGTCATGCTGAATGTGCAGTCAATCTGCCCCCAGTTTTCCTTCGAGGAGTAAATGTCAAACCACTCGGAGTCGGACTGTCGGTCCGGAGACCAGCTGCAAATCGCATTATTGGCGTAGTTGCCACTGTCGGTGACATTCTGACAATGGGCATTCGATCCAGTACTGCCCCAAGTCGACCAGCAACCGTTAGTCGAGGAGCTTGTTCCAGAGGCAAATGCGACCGGCGTCGCAACGACAAGTGCAGCGACACCCAGGCCGAGGCCGGCGACGGCTCGCGCTATCCTGAAGCGTGCCCCCGCAGGGGGAGAGATGATCTCCGCCATGACTGCTTCCTCCCAGTTTCAGCTCCATGGCGGGAACCCAGGGTCTCGGCGTTGCCTCGCCGAGACCCTGATCATTGGTCAATCCTCTTTAGGACATGGCAATTTCGCGCACAGCTGCCACCCGCCGACGGCCATGCTCCCACCACCTCAGGGCGCCACACAACGGCTTTCGGTAGCGACCCAGAGTCGGACTACTACTGTGAGTGGCGCTACCCGACCACGCTCGCGTGCATTCACTCGCCAGATCCCTTGTCGCCCGATTTGCACACCTACCGAGAGTGACGGCATGCGTGTGAAATTTCACCGACGCTCAATCATGCCTCTCCGGGGGACGCTCTCCAGACTCTGGCTTACAGTGCCACGCGGCAGTAGGCGGCGGGTCACGGTTCTCGGCGCTCTGACCTCCAAAGCATGGCCACTACTACGAGGGTGCATGTCAGCGGGTGGCAGTGGATAGTCGGAGCCATTCCAGCACATCAGCGGCACTACTAGCCGTAGTCGAACGAGTGCCCAGGCCGCTTCGGAACGAGGAGGCCAGAGAGCTTGGGCCAATGCAGTCTATGCAGGTACTGGCTCCGGTCTGAGGTTCCCCCGAGGTGCGGAAGGTTGCCGGATATGGCCTGATGGGCCATGAGAAGGGAGCCTCTGTCATGGCTGCACCGATGAAGTACCCCAATGCCGCGTAGTTAAGGGGTGGTTGGGCTGGTCAAGACCACGTCCGGGTGATGTTCCAGCCGGTCGGGAACGGCCCATTCGGGAGCGAGGATGTAGGTCGCGGGGGCCACCTTGCGCAGGATTCCCTCCCTTTCCCAGCGGATGAGCTCACCGGTCAGGCTCCGATGGTGGGGAAGGCCGAGTTCCTTGGCGATCTCGGTGGCGTGCCGGGCTCGGCCGGGGTCAACGCGCATGAGCTGGAGCGTACGATCCCGTCGCCCCTCGGGGGCGAGTTCGGCGCTTTGGTGGACGGTGACCGTGATCCCGGTCATGCGGGCGGTGGCCCGGAGCTGGCTCTGGTCGGGCGGGTTCGCGTAGCGGGAGACGGGGCACTTGACGCGGCGCGGTGCGACGCGCGGCCGACGCCCGGGCAGCAGGTTCTCCAGGACCGCCTGGCCGATTCGGCCGGTCCGGAGGGGTCGGGTGGGGTCGGACAGGATGCCATCGGCGGCGACGACCTGGTCTCTGGCGGCTTCGAGGGCGGCGGTGAACGCGGCCCGGTCGGGGTCGGTGCCGGGCACGGACTCCGAGGCTTCGGCCATGGCCCGGCGAAGAGCCTGATAGAGAACCAGCTGGGCCCAGACCTCCTGCTGCACCCCGAGGGGGTCGTGCGAGCGCAGGACAAGCCCTCCGGCCAGAGAGTGCCGCAGGGCGTAGAACGCTGATTCGATCTCCCATCGCTCGCGGTAGAGGGTGACGAGCTCGGCTGCGGGGTAGCGGTGGTGGTCGAGCAGCGTTGTGGCCAGGCGGTAGTGGCCGGTGATGCGGACGCCCCCGTGGATTGTCGCTGTGACCTGGGCGTCGATGACGCGCAGGCGCACCCCACGGATCCGCGTCAGGTAGGAACCGTCGGACAGGTGGGCCCACTTGGCGGGGGTACGGCGGTTGTCGAGGCGGACCAGGAGCTGGGCTCCGGTGGCCGCGCAGCGGGCCAGGAACTCGTCGGAGTCGAAGCCTCGGTCGTTCAGCAGCAGCATGCTGTCGTTCAGTAGCGGCAGCAGCTGCTCGGCGTAGACGGTCTCTCCTGGGGCTACCGGGCCGAAAACTGCTCCGAGCAGGGCGCGTGTCCCGGTCTCGCACAGGGCCATGAGTTTCAGCATGGGGTAGCCCTCCTGTCCGTAGCGGTGCTTGATCTTGCCGAGCCAGTCGCAGACGCGGGGCCGGTCGGGGGCCTTGGCAGAACTGCAGCCGTCGAAGGCCACGGTTCGCCAGCTCCGGTAGCACACGCCGGGCGTTGTCGGCTGGGCGACCGGCCCGGCGAGGCTGTCGAACAAGAGCTTCAGTGGGGTCGG
>NZ_JBHXML010000008.1:0-63969 GCF_042720345.1 Kitasatospora sp. NPDC058478
GCGGACCATCTCCATCTCCTCAGGTGTCACACCTGAAAGAAAATCACAACCCCACCCTGGCCGATCATCCGGGGCACCTAACAAAGCCCTACTAGGGCGCGTATTCGATTGTGATCAATTTGCGGGTTTCGTCCTCGCGGTTGCGCGTGATCCGGTAGACCGTGGTGCGTGACCCGCATGCAATTGACGACAGCGAGTGGGAGTTCATCGAGCCGTACCTGTCGATCGGCGCGTACGGCCCCTGCCCCGAACGGCTGCGCCAGCAGCTCGAGGGCGTGATCTGGCACTTCAAGACCGGCAGCCAGTGGCGCGAGATGCCCGGGGAGTTCGGCGCCTGGTCAACCGTCCACAACCGCTTCCGGCAGTTCGCCGAGGACGGCCGCTTCCGCTGCGTCGACGAGATCACCCTCCTCCTCGAAGGCCCCGAAAGCACCGCGCCATCGGCAGTGCCACGCCCTGACCCGAGCCGCGACCGGGCGCGTCTACGCCTCCGACCGGACGACGCCGCCGAGTTCGACCCGGCGAAGCCTGCGGGCCGGCTCGGGGGTCACCCAGCCCCGCAGGGTGGCGTTGATCGTCGCGCGGAACGCGGCCTGGGCCGTGGGGGCGTCGAGCGCCCCGGCCAGTTCGAGGGTCACGAGCCCGTGCAGGGCCACCCAGAGGGAGAGGGCGATGGCCGTCGCCCCGCCGTCGAGGACGGACTCGACGACGCCCCGGTCGATCGCCTCGACGAGCGGCCGGATGGGGTCGCCCGTACCGACTGTTCCTGACGGCTCGAAGGACTGCACCCCGCCGAACAACACCGTGTACAGCTGCGGATGTTCGCGCCCCCAGTTCCGGTACGCGCCGGCCAGCGCGTAGATGTCGGCGAGGACGTCCTCGGTGGCCGGCACCGCCGTCACGGCCGCGAACAGGCCGGCGACGGCTTCGTCGCGTACGGCCGCGATCAGCCCGTCCTTGTTGCCGAACAGGGAGTACACCGCCGCCGTGGACGTTCCGGCGGCCGTGGCCACGGCCCGGATGGTGAGCGTCTCGCGCGGGCGGGTGGCGAGCCACTCGGTCGCGCACTCCACGAGCCGCTCTTTGACGGTCTCGTCGTTCATTCTCGGCCTACCCATGACGAGGAGCCTACCGGTTCTGATAACGTCGTTTTGAAACAACGTTTGGAAACCCTGGGGGTCCCCTTTGTCCGCCATGCCCGCGTTCGCCGTCCGCCTTGCCCGCCTTGGGGGTTGGTTACTTCTCGCCCTGGCCGCCGTCGTGGCGTTGGCCGTGCTCTTCCTCGGCCTGATCACCCTCACGGACGGGGCAGGCTCGGGGCTCGCGGCCTTCGTGCCGACCCTCGCGGTCGGGGTCGCCGTCGCCCTGCGGCGCAGCCGGCGCCGCACCCGGGCGGCGAGGCTCCTGCCGTTCCTGCCGGTGCTCGCCGCAGCAGCCCTGACCGCGTCCGTCTGCGTCCCGGCCTCGCCCACGGCCCGGCAGTACCCGCCGGACCTTCCGTTCGTCACCACCGAGTACTGAACCTGGCCACGGGCAGCCGCGTCGCCGTCTATCACTACCCGCCCGCCACGGCGGCCGGCGCCGGGCACCCCGTACCGCTCGTCTACATCAACGGCGGCCCGGTGCGCGGAATTTCGCTGCTCGATCACGGGTTCCTGCAACGGCTGGCGCGGCAGGGCTACGACGTCTACACCTACGAGCAGGCCGGCGGAGGCCGCAGTGACCTGCTGCCCATGGACCAGTACTCGGTCACCAGGTCCGTCCGCGACCTCGGCGCCTTCCTGGACCGCCTGGGCCGGGGCGAGGCCGACGTCCTCGGCTTCTCGTCGGGTGGGGTCGCGCTCACCCGGGCCCTCGCCGACCCCGAGGTCTCCGCGCGTGTGCACCGGGCGGTCATCGCCGAACCTGGCCCGATGGACGGCCCGACCGCACGGATCGCCGGGCAGAAGGGACGGCCGTCCGCGCGCGACCTCGCACCGGCGATGAGCGGGCCGCGATCCACCAGCACCCCGCGCTACGCGGTGGCGTTCGGCCTGATGCGCCTCGGGCTCCTCAGTCCCGAAACCGGGCTGGTCGGACAGGCCGAGGGCGAGAACGCCTTCACCGCCGCCGACCTCGGCACCGACACCGCCTCCGCCTACTGCGCGAGCGACGCGCACCGCATCCCCGTCGAGAACAGCGCCGAGAACTTCGCTTTCAACCCGGCCGCCAGCCTGCGCGTCGAGCAGACCGTCAAGGACTCGCCCTCGCTCGCGCCGCAGCTAAAACTCTCCCAGGTCCCCGCGATGCTGATGATCGCCGAGTGCAGCTCGCAGGTCCGCCAGTGGGAGACCGCCGTGCTCGACGCCGACCCGGCGATCCAGCGCACCCAGTACATGCCGGGGGTCGGGCACCACCTGTGGAACGGGCTCGACGGCAACGACGAGCGGGCGGCGGCCGTCATCACTGCGTTCCTCCAGGACGCGCCGGCGCCGCTGCCGAACTACCCGACGCGGGAGGAGATCCCTGCTTTCCTGCGCGACCACAAGTGAGGTCTTACTCGGCGGCGCCGAGGGCGAGGACCGGCTTCCGGCTGATGCCGGAGGCCGGGCGGCTTGTGGCTCCATGGCGCGCATTTGGTCGTGATCAAGCGGCTCCAGTGAGGTCCTTGATCCAGATCATCGCGCCACGAAGGTGGAGGCCGGCGAGGTAGCTCGCTGGGGTCTTGTCATAGCGTGTGGCGATGCCTCGCCAGGCCTTCAGTTTGTTGATCAGTCGCTCGACGGTATTCCGGTCTTTGTAGAGCTCGGCATCGTGACTGACGGGCCTGCCACCCTTGCTGCCCTTTCTCCTGCGGTTGGCGGCTTGGTCGATCTTCTCTGGAATGACGGCCTTGATGTGACGTTTGTGCAGGTAGTTGCGGTTGCCCCTGGACGAGTAGGCCTAATGGGAGACGAAGGTCGGCGGGTGTTGACCTTCGTGGGTGCGAGCTGAGCCTTTGAGTATGCCCGGGTCTGAGAGCCCTGTTGACAAGACGAGGCCGGCTCGCACCCTTGCTGGGTGGGAAGGAGTGTTCGTAGTCCGAGCCGGTTGTGCGGATCACCTCTCAGCTCTGCCTTGAGCTTTCAGCTCTGACGCGGACCGAGGGCCGTGTGACTCGCTGGGGTTGCGAACGGCTGGTGGGATGACGTGCCTTGAGCACTTCCATTAGGGAGCACGCGCACCCTGCACAGGCTCTGACCTGGGAAGAGAGTCGTCGCGAGGGAGGGCTGGATGGAGATCACAGGATTGCCAGCACCAGTGTTCTGCGGAGTGGACTGGGCCGAGGACCACCACGACATCGCACTGGTCGACGCGGGTGGACAGCAGCTCGCCAAGGTGCGGATCAGCGACGACGCCGCAGGGTTTGCCCAGCTCATGGCCCTGCTGGCCGAGCACGGCGACAACGAGGACACCCCGATCCCGGTAGCGATCGAGACGTCACGCGGACTGCTCGTCGCCTGCCTGCGGGCCACCGGCAGACCGGTCTTCGCGATCAATCCGCTGGCAGTCGCCCGCTACCGGGACCGCCACTCCGTCGCCCGCAAGAAGTCAGATGCCGTCGACGCGGCGGCCCTGGCCAACATCCTGCGAACCGACATGGCCGTCCACCGCCCGCTGCCGGCGGACTCCGAGCTCGTCCAGGCCATCGCCGTGCTCGCCCGGGCCCAGCAGGACGCCGTCTGGGCCCGCGGCCAGGCCCACAACAAGCTTCGATCCCAGCTCAGAGAGTTCTACCCTGCGATCCTCGACGCCTTCGCCCATCACAAGCACGGCCTGTGCTCGCGGGAAGCCCGCAGCATCCTGGCCGCAGCACCAACCCCCGCCCTGGCCGCGAAGCTGACCCGACGCCGTCTGCAGTCACTGCTCAAGCAAGCCGGCCGTGTCCGCGGCATCCAGGCCGAAGCCGAAAGGCTCCACGAAGTCTTCGGCCGCGACTACCTCCACCAGCTCCCGCAGGTCGAGGAGGCTCTCGGACATCAGACTTCCGCCCTGCTCAGGCAGCTGAACACCGCCTGCGACAACGCCGACCAACTCGAAGAAGCCGCCACGCAGGCCTTCGAGAAGCATCCGGACGCCCCGGTCATCCGCAGCTTCCCGGGGCTCGCCGCCCTGACCGGCGCCCGGGTGCTGGCGGAGATCGGCGACGACCGGACCCGCTTCGCCACCGCCGGATCCCTCAAGGCCTACGCGGGCAGCGCCCCGGTCACCAGAGCCAGCGGCAAGAGCTGCAAGGTCATGAGCCGGAAGGTCAAGAACCAGAGACTGGCCGCAGTCGGCTACGTCTGGGCCTTCGGTGCTCTCACCAGGTCGCCGGGCGCCAGAGCCCACTACGACCGCCGACGAGCAGCCGGCGACCGTCACGTCGCAGCGCAGCGGAACCTCTTCAATCGGTTCATGGGCATGCTGTTCCACTGCCTCCAGAACGGTCACACCTACGACGAAGCAGTCGCTTTCCCGCAGGCCTCAGCAGGGCTCGAAGCGGCAGCGGCTTGACGCTTATCCGCGTGGGATGTCTTGTCCCCGACGACCGCGTCGGGCCGGGTGCGAGGACGGCCGACCGGCCCGCGGACCCGGATCTTCTTCAGCACGGGGATGAACTGCGGGCTGTCGGCGGCCTGACCCTCGGTGAGGACGAATGCCAGCGGGCGGCACTTTCGCTCGGCGGCGACGTGGACCTTGCTGGTCTGCCCTCCCCTGGAGCGCCCGAGCAGGGCGGCCTTCAAGCGGAGCCTGCGACGGTGGCGGAGGCGTCGCCGCTCTACCCGTTCCGGGTCGTCCTGCCCGTTTTGTTCCTGCTGGCCACCCCTTTTTGCCGGGCCTTCTCCGCTTCCTCGGCGGCCTTCTCCAGGGCGGTCAGGGCGTCGGGATCCAGGTGCATCCCGGCGGCGTCATGATGGGCCCGGACGGTGGTGGAGTCCACGCTGACCAGGGACAAGTCCACCTCGCCCTGTCTGGCGGCTTCCGCGATCGCGCCCTCCAGCAGGGCCTCGAAGACGCCGGCGTCCCTCCACTGCCGGAAGCGGTTGTGGACGGTCGACCAGGCACCGAACTCCCCGGGCATCTCACGCCACTGGCTGCCGGTTTTGAAGTGCCAGATCATGCCCTCGAACTGCTGGCGCAGCCGTTCGGGATACGGGCCGTACTCGCCGATCGGCAGGTACGGCTCGATGAACTCCCACTCCGCATCAGATAGTTGCGCTCGCGTCACGAAACACGGTCTACCGGACCAGGTTGCGCCGCGAGGGCAACTTCCCAGAATGATCACAACCGAATACGCGCCCTAGTAGGAGGCGCCTGCCTGGCCCTTCCTGCCGGCGCAGGATCCCTCCCGTGTCGGCTGGTTGGGAGCCGCGTAGGTTTACCAGCTGATGGTGAGCCGGGTGTCGGGGCGGGTGATACGAGCGCCCGTTTCGAGCTGGTCGTCGGGGATGGTGGCGGGATAGGCGGTGATGGTCGGCTGGGCGGGCCGGATCTGGCCCCAGGCGTGCAGGAGGTCGGTCATCTGTGCGGACAGTTTGTGGTTGTTCGGGCCGTAGGCGGTGATGCCCAGTTCGTCGGTGTCGTCGCTGACTGGGCGGGTGGTGAGGTAGGCGAGGGTGTCGCCGTCGTAGAGGGTGGCGCCGGATCAGCGGATGGCTGGGTCGGTCAGGCCGAGGCCGCGCGCGGAGGCGCCGGCGGACAGCTTGCCGAAGCTCAGGCCGGAGCCGGTGGTGGCGAGCCAGAGATCGAGGTGTGCGGCCGGTTCGTCGTGCCGCACCTGGATGCCGGTCCACTGCTGTACGGCTGGGTGGGCGAGGGCGTTGGCGAGGGCGTCCCGGTCAGGGTGGTCGTCGGCGTCGACTTTGAGGATGGCGTCTTCGGCGAGGCGGACGTGGATCTCGCCCATCTCGGCGGCGCCGCGCAGGGGGACGAACCCGCAGACCGCAGCGTTGGTGGACACCATGCGGTCCTCGGCGGTGCGGGTGAAGGCGAGTGAGCGGGTCAGGCCGCTTCCGTGCAGGCGCAAGGGGACCACGAGACGTCCGGCGGCAGCGAGTTGGGTCCACCAGGCGGTGGGGACGTCCCAGGCGCCGGCGGTGACGATGATCCGGTCGGACGGCGCCGAGTCGGGGTCACCCAGGGCGCCGTCCCGGCACAGGACGTTGACCTGAACGTATCCGGCGGCGGCGAGGTGGGTACGGTCGTCCTCCGCGAGGTCTTCGTCGAGTTCGATGGTGACCACGCTGCCGCTGTCGCCCACGAGTTCGGCCAGCAGGGCGGCGTTGATGCCGGTGGCCGTACCGATCTCCAGGACGTGCTGCCCGGGGGCGGCATGGAGCTGTTCGAGCATGGTGGCGACGATGTTGGGGCTGGAAGCGGAGGAGAGCGCCGTGCCGTCGAGCGCGCGCTTGGTGACCACCTGCTTGGGCGCGTACGCCGTGGCGAGGTCGACCTCGGGCAGGAACAGGTGCCTCGGGACGGTGAGGAAGGCCTTCCTGACCGCTTCGGTGCGGAACGTGCCGAGACTGTCGATCTTGGCGACGAGGATGTCTTTCAGGGCGCCGGGATCGACGGCCGAGTTGTCGGTGTGCATGGTCACGGGCCTGACTGTAGTGGGGTGGGCAGAGGCGGCCCGGGCGCTGAACAGCGTGGCGCTGGGCCCGGGCTGGCGGTGGAAGACGACGCGGCTCGCGGCGGTGGCCAGGAGAGACTGGTGCTCGGCGGCGATGCCTAGCCGGTTGAAGGCGAACAGCAGGTTGTCGGCGAGGACCGCGCGTATGCCACGGGTCAGGTGCCCCCGGTGGCTCAGCGCGGCGAGTGCGTCCCCGGTGTCCTCAAAGGCCGAGGGCCATGTGGGGGTGAGGGTGAGCGGGTTGTCGGGGCTGCCGCGTTCGGCGGTCAGGAGCAGCCGTACCGCGGCCAGGACGGGTGCGGGAGGCTGCGGGGTGCCGGCGGTGGCCCGGTGCTTGGCGACGCGGGCCCAAGATGTCGCCCTGCTGGCAGAGGTGGGGGGCGTCGGTGGCGGCGTGCCAGGCGGTGGCCAGCAGCCCGGCCCAGCCGTGACACAGAGCCGGGTCTTTGATGCGGGCGAGCCGGAGGGGGTCGGCCAGGCAGTGGGCGACGAGAGGGCCGCCGTACTCCTCCGGGTCTGACGGGCTTCTCTCCATCCCGGATGCGGGTTACTGGACGTTATGCGTCAGCGGACGGACGGCCGTTGAACGGGGTGGTGCCACAGGGGCCAATGCTGTCCCTGCTCCACTGAGGAGTTTGGTCAGCCGATGCGGCCCGTAAGCAGTGAGCGCGGCGACGGCGCTCGTCTGGGTTGCTCCCATGCACCAACCGTCGGTCGGGACCGTGGCCGGCCGCAGCTCGACACCGGCGCGTTCGAACACGGCAGGTTGGACATACGTCATTCCGCCTGTGCCGCACAGGTAGGTGCTGGCGCCGACCGCTGAGCACAGGTCGGCCAGGCGCTGCGAGCGGTCGGCGCTGGAAGGCAGATCGGTGCTGGCCAGTACCCGGCCGTTCCAGCCGACCATGGACAGGAGCAGCAGCGTGGACTCCTGTGCCACCGTCCCGGTCCGGTTGGTGCGTTCGAAAATGTCGAGGAAGGCGTCCAGCTGGTCCCTGAACGCCGCCCAGTGGGGTGCGGCCTGGTAGTGCTCGCGCAGCAGGTCCGCGCTTCGGCGGCGGCCGCGCGCCGGGTCGACCATCAAGGCGTCCCGTATCAGGGTCTCCCGTCCGTTCGGGAGATGGGTGGGGATGCTCAACCACCGGGTCGGGCCCGGCGCACCCTCCGGCGGTGCGAGGCGGGCGCGATGCTGGTAGTCGCGGCGGGCGAACTGCACGTCGTCCAGGACGACCCACACGTCCGCGGCGAACAGCTTGATGAGGGTGGAGAGGCGGGGGAACAGGTTCGGCTGGTGGATGGCACACACCAGCCCGGTGGGCGGTGCTGCGTCAGTCGAGCAACTTGCTGTCGAACCCGTCGGCCAAGAGCCGTTGGTACGCATCACGGACCGTCTCCGGAACATCCTGGGCGACGGCGAACCCGAGCCTCGGGTACTCGATCACCCGCTGGAGGTCGCCTACGAGGCTGTCGATCACGAGCCCGTCGTCGCCGATCGTCTTCACGTAGTCGTTCAGGTTCATCGAGGTCGAGGTGCACACCGCCTCGACGTCCGGCCATACCTTGTGGCATGTGGCGTACGCCCGGCGCTCCATGTAGGGCATGCTCACCAGTAGCACCGAGCGCACCTCGACGCCGGCGGTCTCCAGGACTTCCCTGGAGAACTGGATGTTCTGCCCGGTGTTGCGCGCCCGCGGTTCCTGGTGGATCGCGTGCTCGGGCACGCCGAGGGAGACGGCGTGCTCGGTGAAGTGCACGGCTTCGCCACGAGGGAAGTGGTCGGGCCGGGAGGGGTTCGGCCCGCCGGTGAACACGATCCGCTGCACCAGCCCGTCCAGGTACAGCGCGGCCGTCTCGGTTGCCACACCGAGGTCGTGGCAGCCCAGGCCGATCGCCACGTCGCACGGCCGCCGCTCGTGCCCCATCTGGTGGTAGTCCCAGATCAGCGCGGTGTCCGCCCACTGCCGGTCGGTGATCTCGCGCTGCCGCGTGTCCGCCACGTTGTTCTCCCGCTCACTGGAGGCACGGTGCCCGCCGTTGGAAGCGACCCCGGATGCCTTGGATGCTCCGCTGCTGGTGGGTCATACCGTACTTGGCCGCCATCACCTCGGCCCGGTCCAGCAGGGCAAGCCCCTCCTCGGCGGTCGCGCGGTCGCTCAGCAGGACGTGTCCGTGTGCGGTGGTCAGCCGTACGTCCTGCATCGGAGCCGAGCCGGTGGTGTTCGCCCGCGCCACCTCGATCAGCCGCACGGCTTCCCCGAGGTTCCGCGCGCCGCGGTGTGCCAGCGCGAGCTTCTGGTGCCCCGTCGCCCAGTCCTCCGTCTCTCCCAGGCTCTCGAACACCTGGATCGCCGACGTGGTGATGCCGATGGCCTGTTCGTGCCGGCCCTGCTTGTCCAGGGAGGTGCCGACCCACAAGGCCGCCCGCGCACGGTCCCGCGCACTGAGACGCACATCGCCGGCCAGGTCCGAGTACCGGGACGCCGCAGCATCGAGCTGCCCGGACATCTCCGTGACCACCGCCAGAGACAGGTCCAGCTGTGCTGTCCGCCGTGGGATGTCGAGCCGGGTGAACAACAGCCGCGCCTGGGCGTAGGACGCCGAGGCTGACAGCGGGCCGAGCAAAGCGCCCTGGTCACGGCGAAGGTCTCCCACCAGCGCCGTCGAGCGGGCCAGTAGGTAGAGCCCGCGGTCGTCGAGGTCGGCTACCGGCCAGCGTGATCGCCAGCGTTCCAGCAGGCTCCCGGCGAAGACGAAGTCCTGCCGGGCCGCCGCGAGGACCGCCCGCTCGATGTCCTCCGTCCACGACTCGTACTCCCATGCCCGAGGCCCGGCCTGCACCTCCGCGAGCACCGGAGCGCCGGGCTGTTGCGCTACTAGAGCTTCGAATCGCATCCGAGCCTCGGGATCGCACTGGCGCAACACGGTGTCGAAGATCGCCTGAGTGTCAGGCCTGGGCCGGGTGCCGGCCCCCAGCCTCTCCCAGTTCGTCACGGCCCGTACCGACATGCCTAGGAGCGCGGCCCAGTCCCGCACTGATTTTCGGCACGCCAACCGCAGAGCCTTCGCTTCCAGGCCGGTCCACAGGATCACTGCCGTCATCGCTACCTCCCGCTCTGGGGAGCCATCGAAGCATTGCCAGAAGTGGCGGTGCGCCGGAACTGCCACGGAACTGCCACGCGACGTGATTCCGTAGCGATCGGGGCTGCGGCAGTCTCGATGCAGACGGCCTCCTCGATCGGAAGGACCTTGTCGGATGCTGACCGAGCAACTACCCGTCCCGCCGCCCGTCGTGGTGGGACTCCTCCGCGCAGCCGTTGCCGCGGCACTGCCTCGCCAGCTGGCGTTGACCGGTGTCCTCGACGACTTCTGCGAACGACGGGAGCTGCACCTCGCCGAGGTGATCACCGACGACGGATCCGAACCGGACACCCTCCTCGCCCGCATCGAGGAGAAGCCCGCCCTGTACGCCGTCGTCCTGCCCACAATCGCGCACCTCGGCGGCCAGCCCGACGCCGATCGGCGGCGCCGACACCTTGAGGGCGCCGGCATACGTCTCCTGGTCGCACGGGACTAACCAGCCGACTGCCCGTTGGCCAGGTGGGTCGCAGCGGTACCTTCGCCGATCTGAAGGTTCCGACATGCGAAGCGTCTTGCTCAGAGAATGCTCCAGGCGAGCCGGTTTTGGCCGGACCGCAGCCCGTGAATGCGTCGCCGCACCTCCGCGAGTGTCGGGCTGCCGAGCGAGGCCCGTTTGGCGTTCGTCGTGATCATCCGCAGTTCCCGGAGCCCCGACAACACCGGGTAGCCCTGCCACGCGGTCACGTCGAAGCCGTACCGGTCGGCGAACTCCTGGTAGTGGGAACGTCCGTAGCCGAATCGTCGGCAGTGGATCTCGACCGTGACGAGGTCGAGTTCCGGCTGCCCGAAACAGGCGGTGTCCCAGTCGCACAACACAGCCGCCCCCTGGTGGTGGAGGGCGTTCCGGTGCTGCGGATCGCCCTGCAACAAGCCGGGCGCCAGGACGTAGCGCACCTGGCGCCGTGCGTCGTCCAGCTCGGCCAAACGCCGCTTGAGGAAGGAGAGGTCGTCCAACGGGAGCGCGGTCGTCTCGGCGATCGAGCGCCTGATCGCCCCGACCGTATCGACGGGGCGCACATCGAAGGGAGGAGGCGGAAGCTCATGAAGAGCACGAAGCGGACCGGCAAGGTGCACCGCCGGAACGGGGTGGCCGGGCTGAGGGAGGTAGTGCCAGAACGTCACGGCATGCCCGTCGGCGATGACCGGCTGCTCCACCGACAGCAGCTCGACGGTCGGGAAGCCACGGGCGGTGAGCCACTGCACCAACTGGACGGTGCGGCGGACACCGTTCAGGGGCGTGCCGACCCGGGCGACCTTGGCGACCGCCCCGGCGGCCGGCAGGAGGTAGACGGCGTTGGTGTGGCCGCGCAGCATCACGGCGTCGGCCGGGTCGAGCCCGGCTTGACCGCAGGCGGCGTTGAGGACGTTGACAACCTCGGACTCGGCGAACCCGCCGATCCGGACGACCGGAGCACTCATACCCGCCAGGCTGCCGGGCGGCAGGCGGATCTGTCACGTCGCGCCGGTCGGCAGCGCCAGGAGTTCGCCGAGTTCTCGGGCAGCGCGGGGTCGTACGTTCTCCGGCGTTATCTTGATGATCTCGGCCGCGCGGGCGCCGAGGATCTGGGTGCGATGGTCCTCGGGCACCGTCAGGTAGGTGTCGCGGGCCAGTTGGCACGCCTCGGACACGCTGCGCTGCTTGGCCAGGCACATCGCCTGCTCCAGGCGCAGCAGCGCCGGGTCGATGCCGGTGCGGTCGGGGTAGAGGCGCAGCGCCTCGTCCTGGGCCCGCCTGGCTTGCGCCATGTCGCCGAGTGCGGTGTAGGCGCCCGACAGGTACAGCTGGAGTCGCCGGTAGGGGAACGCCCAGGCGTCGTCCCCCTGGGCTGTCGGCCGGCTGCGCTCGAACAGGTCGCAGGCCTGCGCGATCGCAGCGCGGGCGCCCTCCTCGTCCCCCCGGTGTGCCCGGACACGGGCGTCGGCGGCGGCGGCGAAGGCCCCGGTCGCGGTCGGACGTCCGCGGTTGAGGAGCACGGCTTCGTGGGTGAGGGCCGCCGCCTCCTCCAGGGGGCCGTAGTAGAACGGCAGCATCGCCGCCTGCACCCGTACCCGTGTCCGCAGTTCGCGGTTGCCGCTGTCGTCGGCGGCGGACCTCGCGGTGCCGTACCAGTCCCGGGCCTGCTCCTTGTGTCCGAGCTTCATCAGGGCGTCGGCGGTCAGGGTGGACAGCACGGCGAGCATCTCGGACAGGCGCACCTGGACGAGCGCGGGCTGTCGCTCCTCGGAGTACTGCCGGACCTCCTCCAGGGCCGTCAGCAGCCTGGCCAGCATCACCATCGGTGGGTCGCTCACGTAGTCCCGTCGCAGGGTGAGCAGCTTGCTGTCCAGGGATTCCAGCTCTCCGCTGGTGAGCGTCGTGGCCGCCAGTGTGCGCTCGATGGCGCGACGGTGGGAGCGCGCCAGCGCATCGAGCGCGCCGCCGCCACCCAACGGGGCAGGGGCTGCTGCGGAGCGGGCCACGGGAAGACGGAGCCCTACAGGTGCCGGGAGCGCGGTCCCGTACGAGAAGGCGTCCGGCCGGTAGCCGCCGGCAAGACCCAACCCCTGCGCGTCCGTCTCGTACAGACGGCACAGCAGGTCGATGGTCTGCGCCCGAGGCATCCGGACACACCGCTCCCAGGCGCCCAGTTGCTCAGCGTCCAGGCTTGGACGGTCGAGCCCGGAGAGCGAGCACAGGGAGGACAGTGCGGCGACCGCGAAGGCCCGCGTCCACCCCCGGGCGAGGCGGTGTGCACGCAGCCGGCTGACATCGCAGCACTCGACGATCGCGGACACCGTGGTGTCGATCGTCCAACCACTCACCTCGGCAGCAGCCTTGGTGCGTGCTGCGCAGGACGGCCCGTGAGCCACGATCCACCTCCCTTTCACCCGCGGAAATTCTAGCCGCCTGAAATCACTGAATAGGAGTCAGAACCAGTAATTAATTGCTGGTTTGCTGAAATCTGAGGTCGGGCTCAGTGAGTTCGGCCAGAAGCAGCAACTTCTCCCGTTTGCCGAGCGGCCGTCACGCAGCGAATCTCGGTGGGCACGCGATGAGTATCGCTCGCAAGCCCCCGCCGACGGCCCGGGACCACCTGCCCTGAGTACAGCCCGGAGGAACAGCCATGTACCGCGTCTTCGAGTACAGGACCCCGCTGAGAACCGCTTCGGTGGGCGTCATCCGCAACCAACTCCGCGACCGGGTGAACGCCGCTGTCGTTCTCGACGACGATCGGGCGTACGCGCTGCGCGTGTGTACCTCGGAGTTCGTCACCAATGCGATCAAGTACGGCGGCGAACACACTTGCGAGGAAGCCGACTTGATCATCGAGGGTGAGATTCACCCGTCGCGGGACCGGCTGCGGATCACTGTCACCGATCCCCGCCCGACGGTGCCGGACATGGGCAGCCGATCCGTGGACCTGGACGCGACCGGAGGCCGCGGAGTCACAGTCGCCGCGGGCTACGCGGACGACACCGGGTGGCACCAGCGCCTCAACGCGCAGGGGAAACCCACCGGCTGGTCCGTCTGGTTCGAGCTCGACGTGGAACTGCTGGGGACCTTCGGTGAGGCCACTGCCGTTGAGGCGGAAGTGCAGCCGGAACCCGTCATACGGACCTCGGCGCCGCGCTTGAAGGTCGCCTCCGCGCTCGCTCGCAGGAGCGAGGCCAGACTGCACTGGCTCACCCCGCGCTGCAGGGAGCGCACCGCCGCGTAGCCGGCGGCCGCAGGTCCGGCGCGCGCCGGATTCTGTCGATCGACTCCCGGCTGGCCTCAGCAACCCGGCTGGCCAGTCGGGCCCGCGCCACCCTGCCGAGGGCAGCCGCGGCCCACCCCGCGCCGTGGGCCGCGCAGCGAGACCGAACAACAGCGTTCGGCCTCGGCGCCCACGCCGCCGCCTCCTCCGCCCCGCACAACCGGGGAGGCAGCGGCACCGCCCGGCCGCCCCATCGCGCCTCCCCGGTGGGGGCGGCCGGGCACTTCCCCCGAACACCGCCCCGATGAAAGGACCGCGATGAGTGCCGCCCAGATCCCGCCGCACGTGCTCGGCGGTCTCTGGCTCGCCGGTGTCAGCAGCACCCCGAGCACGATCACGGACCTGTGGCGCCACGGCCAGCTCGCCCCGGTACGGCTCACCTGCCGCTTCGACGCGGTCCGGGTCCATGGCGAGGCCCTGGCCGCGGCGTTGGTGGCCGAACTGCAGTCCAGCGAAATGCCGTTCGGCCCGGTGCTCTACGACCACGGCACCAAGCAGAGCTACTGGCTGGTACCGGTGCGCCCCGGCACGGCCTGGCAGATGAAGGACACGTGCCTGCTGACCGCCCCCGAGGGCGGCAGCGAGGCCCCGTCGGTGCTGATGCCGGCGCCGGGAGTCGGCCAGGTCGGCTCGCTGCAATGGCTGATCACCCCGGATGGCAGCGGCACCCTGACCAGCTACGAAGCCCTGGCCGTCGCTCTGCGCCGGGCGCGCGCAGCCCTCGCGCGGGCGCGCCGCCTCCAGACACGCGCCCAACGGCGCCAGAGCGACGCAGTCCCGTAGGCGGAGAAGCCGCCTCCAAGCCACACCCCCGCCTTGTCCGGTCCCGTGTCCCGGCACGGCCAGAACTCGCCACCCCTCAACTCCCCGAGACAGAGGTAGAGATGATGCCCGCGGTCATCGTGCAGGCCAAGCTCACGAACCAGGTGGTCGCGGGCATGCAATGGCTCAGCAGCCACACCGACACCCCCGTGGCGGCCTGGGAAGCGTGGGCGAGGGGACACGCCGTCCCCATCCCGGTCGGCCGCGACTTCGTCGTGGTGCGGCTCCCCGGGGGCCTCGGTCAAGCCGCCGTTGCCCAGCTGGCCGCCAACACCCCCGACCTGGTCGGCCCGGTACTGGTCAACCACTCGGCCGTCGAGGTCTTCCTGCCGACCACCCCGGCGGTGTGGCAGGGCCCGGGCGCGGAGCTGGTCGTCGGCCACGGAGCGTCGACGCGGATGATCAAGTGCCCGCCGCCGGGCCGCGAGGCCGACAGGCGTAAGTGGCTGTTCCCGCCGAGGGCGCTGCCCGGCCGGATCGCGGCTCTGACCGACCCCCACCGCCTCGCAGAGGCCATCGCCCTCGCCCGCAGGCGGATCCACCTGGCCGCCCACCCGGCCGGCGTCTGAGAGTCCCGCTGCCGACCGCCGGACAGCTCGCGGTCGGCAGCGGGCAACCACTGCCGTCGGCCCTCAGGGCGCGGGCCGGTCAGCACGCCGGTGGCCGTCGCCGGCGGCCCAGGCCACTGGCCTTGCCAGCGGGGCGGCGGCAGGCCCCGGCGAACCCGGCGGTGGCGGCCGGGCCCGACGTGCTCATCCCGCCTGACGGACAACAACCCAGCCCACAGCGATGACCAGAGGAGACCCCGGTGCTACGCGGCGATGCCTTCAACGCCCTGCAAGCGTGGGCCGTCCAGAAGCTGGACGTCCCGTTCGTTGACGGCGTGCCGCAGCTGTCGCTGGACGACGCGCTCGACCGCATCGCCGGGCAACTGCCCGCGCTGGGAGGCCCGGAACTGGCCGCCCCGTCGGTGGGGCGCCTCGCGGACGCCCTCGACACCACTGCCTTGCGACTGCGCCGCGGCGGCCCGGACGACCCCAAGGTGCCGCTGCTGGACATGCTCGCCAACGAACTGCGCGTCGCAGAGGACCTGTTGAGCCCAGGCAGCCACCTCGCCTGCGTTGACCGTGTGCGGCGGGTGTGCGTGGTGATGGTGTGCCTCGACAAGATCACCAGCCACATCGTGCGCGCGGCCGCAGGGCAACCTCCGGCGCGACGCGGTCCGGCAGTGGAGAAGCAGTCCCCGACGCTTCGGCCCGTGGAGTCTTCGGTGTCGACAGTCCTGACCGCTCCGGTGCACGCGGCGGCCCTGGGGCCGGGCGGCTCCGACATCCCCTGGAAGGGGCCGAGCCTGGGCACCGCGATCCTGGGCGAGCACTTGCGTCACCTGCGGGAATGCCAGGACCTGACCTGGGCCGACGTCGCCGCCCGCATGCCCGCCGCGGCCCGCATGAACGCCTGCGACATCGCCGATCTGGAGAACGGCACCAACCCGGCACTGCACGAGGCCGCACAGCACGGGCAGCTCGCCGCCTGCCTCCACGTCTACGGTGCGGGCGCCGTCGCCGAGGCCGACTTCCAACACGTTCTCGCCGAAACCGGGTTGGCCAAGCCCGGGTACTTCTCCGACCGGGGACCCGGCTGGCCGCACCGCTACCAGATCCTGGAGGAACGCGCCGCCGCGGTGCTGCTCGTCGGCGCGATCACCATCCCCGCCGCACTGCGCACCCCCGCCTTCGAACTCGCGATGGCGCTGGACGCACCTACCGTGCGCGTACCGGGCACCGTGCCCGAACGCCCGATGGGACCGCCACCCGACAACGGCTGCGTGTCCTGCCGGATCTACCGGGGGGACTTGCTCGCCAACCCGCTGGTGGCCGGACAGTGGCAGACCGAGCTGAACCTCGCGCGCGCCGTCGCCTTCGACGCGCGCCTTCGCCACCCGGACACCCCGCAGACCACGCTGCTCCTGGACTGGGACCTGCTGCAACGCGCCGTCGGCGGGCTCCGGGTCCACGCCGCGCAGATGCGGCACCTCGCCGACCTCGCCCGCACGACCGCGCTCCAGGTGCAGGTACTGCCGCCGGACAGCGGCGTCATCCTCGGCTGGGACGTGGCGCAGCTGGGTGTCGGCGAACGCGTCCTGACCGCGACCTGGTCGCACTTCGACGTCACCTACCAGGACCGGGCCCACCTGAAGACGGAGTTGGCGCTGAAGGCGTCGCTGCCCCCCGAAGCGAGCGTTCGCCTGCTGGACCGGGCCGCGACCGGAGACCTCCCGCAGCGGAGGCCGTGGTGATCCGCAACGCCATCGCCGGCGGCGCGGCCGGGCAGGCGAATTCCCCGTCCGGCGGTCGCCTGCCCGTCGGCCCCGACGCCCACACCGCCACCCCGATCGCCGCCCCGGCGGCCGAACCGCTGGACGACACCGTGACTCACGCACTCGACCACGCCTACCAGGCCCTTGACCCGGACACGGCCCGCCTCTACCGGGACCTCGGTGCGCTGCCACTGCCCTCGGCCCGGATCGACCCGGGGATGGCCGGTGCCGCCTCGGGCCTGGACCCGGCGGCCACGATCGGCCACCTCACCGACCTCGCGAAGGCCGGGCTCATCGCCCCCATCGACAACAGCACCATCATGTGCGAGTTCGTCGCTATCGACGGCCGCCGCCACGCCGCCGCCCTGGGACGCCGCGAGGACGGCACCGACCGGACCGACACCGCGCGCCGCCGCGCCCTCGACTGGATGGTCGCCGAGGCCAGCACCGCGTCCCGCGCCCTGCACCCCTTCCGACGACACGTCGCCCACATCCTCTACCCGCCACCGCACCGCGCTGCCCTCGCCACCACCGCCCAGGCCCTCGCCTGGTTCCACCTGCGAGGCCCCTACCTGCGCACCGTCCTGGAGAGCGCCGACGCCCACGGCCTGGACGACATCACCGCCCACCTCGCCCACGCCTGCTGGCCCTGGCTCCTGCGCCAACGCGATTACACCCTGTGGCTGTGGACGTACGACCACGCCATCCCCGCCGCCCAACGCCTGGCCAACCCCGCCACGCCACGCCCCGGAGCCAGCAGGCTCATACTCCGCGAACTCTATGGAGCCCGCGCCACCGTACGGCGCGCCCTCGGCCACCACACCGACGCCATGGAGGACTGCCACGCCGCCCTCGCCCTCGCCCGCGACGACCGCGACGACACCGGACAGGCACAGCACCTGCACGACCTCGGCGCCTGCGCCCACGAAGCCCACGGTCATCAACTCGCCCGCGTCTACCTGACCGAGGCCCTGCGCCGGCGCACCGAACTGGGCAACCGACGCGACACCGGAGTCACCCGCGTGGCACTCGCCATCACCTTCCACGAACTCGGCGACTCCGGTGCCGCCCTGCTCCATCTGTCCACCGCGCACGACGAGTTGACCGCCGCAGGCGACGACCTGAACGCCGCCCGCGCCCGCGCCTGGCAAGGCCGTATCCACGCGGACCGAGGCGAACACGCCCAAGCCGACACGGCGTTCGCCGAGGCCATGAACGCCTTCGTCACCCAGAACGCCCCCGCCTGGCAGGCCCGCACCCTACTGTGGACGGCCGAGAACACCGGCGCCACCGGCAGCACCGACATGGCCGCCGAAATGCTGCGCCACGCCCACACCCTGTACGCGGGAAGCCCCTCCGACCAGGACAAGGTCGCCACCGCCGCCCGCCGTCTCGGGATCACCCTGTGACCGCCGCGATCCGCTCCGGGCCGCCGATGGTGCCGGAGATCACGCCCGGCCTCGTCGCCGGGCACCCCTGCCCCGTCTGCCGCCGGCGCCCGAAGCTGTCCAGTTACCACGCCACCGTCCTGGACCTCGCCGGCCAGGGACTCGACCCCGTGACCATCGACCGGGCCTACCGCTGGCCCTGGGACACGGCCGCCCTCTACACGCGGGTCGCAACCCGCTGCCTGCGCGCGAGCAACACCGCCCACGCCATCGACATCGCGATGCGCGCCGGACTCATCACCGTGCCCGACTACCCGGACGACAACCACCCGGCGATCACCGACGTCCTGCGCACCACCGGCCAGTTGCTCGCCGACGGCCACACCCACGCCCGGATCGCCGAGATCCGGGGCGTCCACCCCCGCACGGTGTCCACCGCCGCCCGCCGCCTGTACGACGAGCTGGACGTGAACTCCACCGCCGCCGTGGTCCTCGCACTGCACAGCCTCGACCTGCTCGCCACCGAACACCCCTGTCCCTGCCAGCCCCCGGCCACGGCCCACCCGCACACCACCACCCGTCAGGAAGCCGCATGACCGCCCACCCGAACCCCGTGTCCGCACCGCCCGCGACACCGCTCCCGGACGATGCCGGATCGCCCAGCCGACTGCCCGGCACCGCCACCACCCGCCGCGTCACCGGATTCCGCGTCCCGGCCACCCCCGCGCTGCCCCGACGCCGACCCGGCGCCCACCTGCACGTCGAACGCCCTGGCGGCGACTTCGACTCCGCCACCCCGCGAACCCCGATGGCCGGACAACAGCGCCCGACCGGACCCGGTGCCGCGTGATACGGCCGCCCCGCCGTGCCACGGTCCGCCCCAGGACCGCTGCCAATCGGCGAAGCCCGGCCCGCGCCACCGTCCGCGCGCACCGATGGCGCCGAAGCATCGACGCGTGCCGGTGTGCGCCATTGCCCTCCAACCACTTTGCATAGAAGGGTCGTTGTGAATCCCGACGAGAGCCGAAAAGTCGTCTCCGAGGCCGCGCGGGCGCAGGGCCTCGACCCCCGCGGCGCCGTACTCATCCAGGGCGGCCCCACCACCAACCACACCTTCCGTCTCCCCGAATCCGGGGCCATCGCCAAGGTGTTCGCGCCTGGCACCAGGCACGAGGAGGCGTTGCGCGAGATGCGCGTCGGCCAGTGGCTGCGGGGCGAAGGCATCCGGGCTCCGCGCCCGGTCGGCCGCGACCCCTACCCTGTCCAGCGCGAAACCCGGCGCCACGTCCTCCAGATCAACTTCGTTCAGGACCTCGGCACCGGCCGCGCCACCGCGGCACAATTCGGCGTCCTGCTGCGGAAGCTGCACAGCCTTGAGGTCCCGCGACGGCTCGCCCTGCCGGTGTTCGACCCCGTCACCACGCTGTCCATGCGCATCGCGACGCTGCCGCCCGGCACCCTGACCCCCGGGGAGGACCGGCGGGCGCGAGCGATACTGGCCGAAGCCCGTACCGCCTGGAAGTCCGCCGCCCTGACCGCCTGCACGGGAGCCGTCCATGGGGACGTCGGCCTGGCCAACAGCGCGGTGGGCCAAGGCGGCGAGCCCGGCCTGATCGACTTCGAACGCACCGCTTTAGGCCCCCGGCAATGGGACCTGGCGGCGTTCGCATGGCGGCGAGACATCTACGGAGCCGACCCCGCCGAGTACCAGCAGTTCACCAGCGCCTACGGCGCTGACGTCACCACCCACGACGACGGCCGCACCTACGCGGCGATGACACCGGTCCTCGCCCTGAGCGCGATGCTCACCGCGGCCGACTTCGCCCGCGCCGAACCCGCCTGGCGGCACGAGGCGGGCCTGCGCCGGCGCACCGCCCTGGCCGACCCGCTGCCGCCGTTCCCCTGGGACTGGCGCATCGGCCGAGACGCCGAGGTCCCCGTGGAGGCCGCTCTGTGAGCGCCGACCACCCGGTCGTCGTCGGGGACGAGGCCGCCCAACTCGTCGCCCGCACCGGCATACCGGTCCTCCTGCTCGCCGACCTCACCAGCCCGCCGACCCTGACCGCCGGCATCGGTGGCGGCCCCCGCCGCTACACCTCCACCACCGCGCTGTACGAGGGTGGCCTGCGCACCGAGGTCCACGCCCCCGGCGGGCCGGACCCCGCACAGCTGGTCCGCCGGGCCCTGCCCGGCGGAGCAACGATCACCACCGCCTACCTCGCCACCCCCATCGAGATGGCCCGCGCGGCGGAACTACGCCACGACGGCCTGCTCGCCCGCGCGGGCCTGTGGTTCGGCTGGACGCTGTTCCAGCTCACCGCCGACGGCCGCCGCCTGCCCACCCTGCGGCTGGTCGGAGCCGGATCCCTGCCCGAAGGCCGCCACGGGCGCCTCGTTCCCCCGCCTGCTTCCTGACCTGACAGGTCTCAACCGATTCGGACCCTGATGACCACCTTCGTCTTCCGCAACGACGCCGACCTGGATGTCGCCGACTACGGCCGCTACTGCGGCCTCATTGAGGCCGCCGCGCCGCTGGCGGCGGACCTGTGCGGCCTCGCGCTGCCCGAACGTATCGTGGCCTGCCCGGTTACCCCCGGCCAGTTCGTCGAGCGGCAGGTCGAGCACTCCGTGCTGCTGAACCGCCTCGCCCTCAACACCATCCCCGGAATGCGCGACGACGTCGCCGAGGCCATGGTCGACCGGGTCCGGACCACCACCAGGGACCTGGTCACCCGGTTCCACCCGACCGCCCGCGCGCCGATCATGTGGCGCACACCCGACACCGTCGAACTCACCTTCGTACCCGACGGCTACGAGCGGCACCTGCGCCCGAGCGGCCGGCAGCTGACCGCGACCTTCGCCCACGGGATCACCCACCTCGCGCAGGTCGCGTTCCGGCCCGAGCTGGCGGTCGCGCCACTGCGGTGCAAGCTCCTGGACCACATGGACGGACTGTCTCCCGAGCAGCACCGCAACCCTGCGGCGCTGAGCGAAGGCCACGCCCGGCACGTGGAACGCCTGGCCTCCGAGGCGCTGTGCGGGCAGGCCGTGCTCGGCGCCCTGCCCGGCGACCCGCAACCCAGCGACCTGTACCGGCAGCTCAAGGCAGACCCCGCCGCTCCGACGAACAACCCGGCCTACGACAAGGGCGAGGCGTTCGTCGCAGCCGTCATCGAGGCGCGCGGGCACCAGCTCCTGCGCCTCGCCCTGGCCGACGACGAGCTGGTCCCGACCGAAGCCGACCTCGACGACCCTGCGCAGTGGCTCACCCGCCACTAGGCCCTCGTCGGGTCCGCCACGGCGGCGGAGGAGAGGCCGTCCGGAGTTCCCGCGTGAATACCGCCAGCCGACGGCAGCCGAGGCGAGACGGCGGGCATCCAAGCACCACGCCGGCCCGACCCGAGGCGCGTCTCGATCGACGGTCGCTGTGCTCATATCACCTTAAATACAACTGATTTGACGCAACGTCAGCCATTCGGGGTGAAAGGATGGGAACATGAACAACACCACTCAAGCGATCATCCTCGCCGGTGGCCAGGCCACCCGGATGCGCCCCTACACCGACGACGCCCCCAAGGCGATGATCCCCATCGCCGGAACACCGATCATCGGCTACCAGCTCACCTGGCTCGCCCGACAGGGCGTGACCGACGTCGTCGTCTCCGGCGGCTACCGGCACGAGATGATCCAGGACTACGCCGGTGACGGCAGCCGCTTCGGCCTGCGCGTCTCCTACGCCATCGAGGACGAGCCGCTCGGGCGCGGCGGCGCGCTGAAGTTCGCCACCCGCACCCTCCCCGACCCCGCGGACCCGGCACCCGTCGCCGTCCTCAACGGCGACGTGATCACCGGGTTCTCCCTCGTGGAGATGGCCGAGCAGCACGCACTGCACCAGGCCGACGTCACGATCGCCCTCAGCCAGTACCGCTCGAACTGGGGCGTCGCCGACCTCGACGAGAGCACCGGCAAGATCAACGGCTTCACCCAGAGCCCGGTGCTCCCGTACTGGATCAACGCCGGCGCCTACCTCATCAACACCCTCACCTTCGCGCTCTTCCCCGACAAGGGCGACCACGAAGACACGACCTTCCCCGACCTCGCCAAGGACGGCCGGCTGTACGCCTACCGGATCGACGGCTACTGGCGAGGCATCGACACCGTGAAGGACGTCATCGTGGCCACCGGCGAAGCCGAACAGCTCGGCTTCGCCCTTGGGGAGGAGTTCCGCATCGCCATCTGACCCGGAAAGGGGTCCGACCGGTGTTTCAGCTGAACGCCAACGAGATCATCGGCAGTCACCACGTGCTGTTCATGACGTTCGACTCGCTGCGCTACGACGTGGCCCGCGCCACGATGCACGCCGGTCGGACCCCCGCCCTGGAGCGCGTCCTGCCCGACGGCCTGTGGGAGGAGCGCCGCACCCAGGGAACCTTCACCTACCCCGCGCACCAGGCGTTCTTCGCCGGGTTCCTGCCGGTTCCGTCAGGCCCGAACCGGCCGCCGCGCCTGCTGGCCTGCCAGGCCGTTCCCGGCAAGGGCCGCACCATCGCCACCACCACCTACGTCTTCAGCGACGCGCCGGACATCGTCCAGGGCTTCGCCGGGATCGGCTACCGCACGGTGTGCATCGGAGGCGTCGGCTACTTCAACAACATCACCAGGCTGGGCCGCGTGTTGCCAGGCCTGTTCCAGGAGGCCTACTGGACGCAGGACACCAGCCCGGACTGCTACGACTCCACCCGGCACCAGGTCGACCGCGCCCTGGCAGTCCTGGACGAGCAGGTGCCCGACCAGCGCCTGTTCCTGTTCATCAACATCGCGGCGACGCACGAGCCGACCGCCGGCTACATCCCCGGCGAGACACGCGACAGCTGGGAGTCCCAGTGCGCGGCCCTGTCCTACGCCGACGGCGAGCTGAGCCGCCTCTTCGAGCAGCTGCCACAGCACGGGCCGTGGCTGGCCATCCTGTGCGCCGACCACGGCGACGCTTTCGGCGAGGACGGCCACAGCGGGCACGGCATCGCCCACCCCTGCGTCTCCTCGGTCCCGTACGCGCACACCCTCATCCCCTCGGTCTGACCCTGCCTTCGGAGGGCTGCATCATGTCCGCGAACGCCTACACGCGCACGGCTCAGGCCGTGCAGGAACGCATCAGCGACCACGCCACTGCCTTCGGCCCGCTGTTCCAGGACTACTTCGTCCGGCTCGGCGACGCCTTCGACCATCCCGCCGAGTCCGTGTTCTCCCCGGACGCCCTGTCGCTGGTTGCGGACCTGGCCCTCGCCGGCGGCAAGCGCCAGCGGGCCGCGTTCGTCTACGAGGCTGCGAGGCTCCCCGGCACGGCGCCGCTTCCGGGAGCCACCGACACCGGGGCGCTCGCCATCGAACTGCTCCAGGCAGCGTTGCTGATCCACGACGACCTGGTCGACAACTCCCTGACCCGGCGCGGCATCCGCTCCACCTTCGGCTCCTACAAGGCCGAGATGCCCGGCCGCCCCCAGTACGCGATGGGCATGACCGTCATGGCCGGCGACCTGGCGTCCTACCTGGCCGCCGACGTCATCACCAGCTCCGGCCTGCCTGCCGACCTGGTCGTGGCGATGACCCAGGTCATCCTGCGGGCCGGGCAGGAAACCTTCTGCGGCCAGATGACCGACCTTGAACGCGACTTCTCCAGGCTGCCCGACCTGGCGTTCCTGGACACCGTCTCCGACTTCAAGTCCGGCCGGTACAGCATCATCGCGCCGATGCAGCTCGGCCTCCTTGCCGCGGGCCACGACCCCGCCCCGCACCGCGAGACGCTGCACCGCTACTCCCGGGCGGTCGGCATCCTCGGCCAGATCCGCGACGACTTCATCAGCTTCTTCGGCGACCCGGCCGTCACTGGCAAACCGGACTCGGTGGATGTGCGCGCCGGCCGGGTGTCCTACCCGATCCGCCAGACCATCGCCGCCGCCACCACCCGGGAAAAGGACTTCGTGCGCACGGTCCTCGGACGCGCCGACGCCACCGACGCCGACGTGGACATGGTCCGTGAGATCGCCCTGGCCCACCACGTGGACGAGGAACTGAGCACGATGATGCACCGGCACGCCGAGCAGGCCGCGGCGGAGGCCGTGACGTGGTACGGGCTGGGCTGGGACGACGACGCGGTGCGCTTCTTCGCGGAGTCGACCGCATGGGGAGCGGAGCGCGCCTCATGAGGCCGTTCCGGCGCCGGCCGGTGCCCCGGCACGTTGCGCTGGTCCTCGACGGCAACCGCCGCTGGGCCCGCCGCAAGGGCCTGCTCAAGGTCACGGAAGGCCACTGGATCGGGTTCGGACGCATCCCCGAGCTGCTGTCCTGGTGCGAGCAAGCCGGCATCGAGTACGTGACGTTGTGGATGCTCTCCACCGAGAACCTGCGGCGCGACCGCGAGGAGATCGCGGTCGTCATGGAGGTGATCTGCGCGGTCGTGCGCCGTCTCGCCTTTCAGGACCGGTGGACCGTCCGCCACCTCGGAACCACCACCGGGCTGACCCCCGGTGTCCGGAACATGCTGCAGACCGCGCAGCGGGAAACCAGCGGGCCGGGCCGGGTGATGACGGTGAACCTGGCCATCTGCTACGGCGGGCGCCAAGAGATCGTCCACGCCGTGAAGGCGGTCCTCACCCGCACGGCCGCCGAACGCGGAATCAGCCCCCAGGAAGCCGTCGAGCACCTGACACCGGAGCAGATCACCTCTGAGATCGCTGGCGGCCAGCCGCCGCCAGACCTGGTGATCCGTACCAGCGGCGAGCGCCGCTCCTCCGGATTCCTCCTGTGGGCAGGCACCCACGCCCGCTGGTGGTTCACCCCTGCCCTGTGGCCGGAGTTCAACCGCCGCCACCTCCGCCAGGCCATCACCGACTACCGGAAGGCACCCGCATGACCACCACCGACACCACCACCGATCAGCCGGACGCTGCCCCCGCGGTCCGGCCGGGCCGGATCATCACCCTGCTCGGCATCGACGCCTCAGGCAAGGACCTGCTCGCCGAAGGCCTCGTCAGCCACCTGACCACCCACGGGGTCGCCGCGCAGTTCCTACCCCGGCGCCACTACCTCCTCGGCATGCCCACCGGCCCCACCGCGGACCTGAACCGCACCCTGTACGACGGCGCGCTGCGCGCCTTCTACACCGGCGCCCGCACCCCGGACGGCAGCGACGTCTCCGACCGGCTGGCCCCCGACGCCGACCTCCGCAGCAAGGACGTCACCCGGGCACTCACCGACGTCGACATCGCCTACAACAACGCCCGCACCGTCCTGGCCTCCTCGATCGCCGAGATCGCCGGGTCGCTCGCCTACTGGGAGACCGTCCTCCTGCCGAAGGTCCACGAAGGCCAGGTCGTCATCGACACCCCGCACCTGATCCGCGCTGTCGTCAAAGGCTGCGTGATGGTCCAGCACCACGCCGTGCACGGAACACCGCTGCACCGCCAGGCGGGCGAGGTCATGGCCTGCGCCCGCGAGGTGTTGCGCCCCAGCTCCTCGCTGGCGGTCCCGGTGCTGCTGCGGGTGACTCCCGAGCTGGCCTACGAGCGCCGCGTCGCCCAGTACGGAGGACTCGGCCCGCTGGAGCACTACGGGCAGGTCGGCGGCGAGGCGACCCGCGCCGCCTACCTCGACCTGCAACGACGGGTGCAGGCCGAGCTGGAGACGATCGCCGCGCACTGGCGGGCGGTCGTGGTGGACATGGACCCCGACTGGGCCGAGGCCTGGCCGGCGGGCCTGGAAGCGATCCTCAGCGACGAGCGGATGCGCCTGTGAGCCACACCGGCCGGGCCCGGGGCCTACTTGCCGTACCGGCGGTCGCGCTCCGCGAACGCGCGCAGCGCCCGCAGGAAGTCGGCCTTCCGGAACGCCGGCCAGTTCACGTCGACGAAGTAGAACTCGCTGTAGGCCGACTGCCACAGCAGGAACCCCGACAGGCGCTGCTCGCCGCTGGTGCGGATGACCAGATCGGTGGCGTCCGCACCGGCTGGCGAGTACAGGTTCGCGCTGATGTCGTCGGTGTCCAGGGCCCCGGCGAACTCGGCCGGGTCGCCGCCGCCCTCGACGTGCCGGCGGAACGCGGTCTTCACGGCGTCCACGACTTCTTGGCGCCCGCCGTAGCCCACGGCGACGTCGACCAGCATGCCGTCCCGGTCGGCGGTGGCGGACGCCGCCTCCTTCAGCGCGAGAGCGTGCTCGTCGGGCAGCAGGTCCAGCGAGCCGATGACCTGCACCCGCCACGACTTGCCAGGCTGAGCGAGTCCGGTCACGGTGTCCTGGATGATGCCCAGCAGCGGCACGAGTTCGTGCTCCGGGCGGCCGGACAGGTTGTCGTCGCTCAGCATGAACAAACTGACGTGCCCCACGCCCGTCTCGGCGCACCACCCGAGGAACGTCTCCACCTTGGCGCCGCCCGCGCGGTAACCCTCGGCGACATCGTGGCCGTGCCCGTTCGCCCGCGCCCAGCGCCGGTTGCCGTCCAGCATGATGCCGACGTGCTGCGGCCGGGGCAGGCCCTCCAGGCCTTTCAGAACGCGCCGCTCGTACACCGGCATCGCCGCGTTGCGCGCCCACATGGGCAGAAGTGGCATGAATCCTCCAAGGACAAACCCGGATCAACTGGTCGGAGACGGTACCAGTCGGAGAGCCAACTTCCCTACCCGAAGCGAGACTTCAAGGAGTCAGTGTGCAAACCGTTGAAGAAGTCCACCACGAACTGGACACCATCGACTGGGATCGGGCCCGCGACAGCGCCACCACAGCCCGCTCCATCCTCCGCCAGCTCGCAGACAACCGGCCGCTGCTCACCGAGATGGTCGAGGCGGTCCCGCGGACCCCGGAGCTGATGGGCCGCTGCGAGCACCACCCGCTCATGTCCCGCATGGTCCTCGCCGACAGGCCCGGCGGCTGGTGCCTGCGCCTGCACCGCTTCGAGCACGACGAGAAGGACCTGATCCCGCACACCCACCGTCGCGCGATCTACTCCCACATCCTGTACGGCGGCTACCTACAGGTATGGCACCGGCGCACCGACGGTCACCAGGGCGGGCCGTTCTCCACGATGGACCTGACCCCCGCCGTCATGTCCATCGAGGCGCCCGGCGCCGACTACATGCTCGGCGACCCGCTCATCCACCAGACGATCATGCAGCCCGGCACCGTGAGCCTGTTCCTGTCCGGCCCCGCCCGCCAGGACCAGTGGTGGCCCGCCTCCGACCTCGACGGCATGGTCACCGAGATGAAGAAGGACGACATGGAGAAGACCAAGGACTTCTCCATGTCCCCCGCCGACCACGAGGCCTTCGCCGCCATGCTCCGATCCCACGGGATCATCACCGGAAGGACCGAACTGTGACCCACACCCTCGTCCCGCTGCCGCAAGCCGTCGCCGACCTCCTCGACCTGTCCGGCCGCGCCCGGGAGATCCCGATGGACGGCGTCAACCTCCCCACCAACTGGGCCCCGACGGTCGCGGCCTCCGCATTCGACATGCTCGCCATCGCCCACAGCGGCCATGCGAAGCTGTCGCACACCGGCTCCGGCCACACCGACCTGTACGTCGGCCAAGACACCGACAACACGTACTACCTGCGGATCGCGGCCGACAACCACACCGCGCCCCTCCCGGCCGCCGACAAGACCGCCGTGCTCACCCTCACCGGCACCGCGACGCTGGAGGCCTACACCGACACCGCCCACGTCGAAGCCGGCGACCCCCAGTACGTTCGGGAATTCCGCCCGGGATCCGCACACTTCGTCTTCCCCGGCACGCCGCTCACCGCCGAGCTGTCCTCCGACGCCTGCCAACTCGTCATCTGCCGGGGGCGGATGACGCCGTTCGGCGCCGAACTGGGCGAAGCCGCCTACACCGACGCCGTGAAGACCGCAGCCGGCCTCCTCGCGAGCGCCCTAGACGCCCGCCGCGTCACCGGGGAACTGCCTTCCTGCGGACGAGACTGACCACCACCCGCACACCGGGGCGGCCGGTCGGCCGAACGCTCCCGAGCACGCCGCAACGGCGGGGTGGGCGTTCGGCCGCCGCGCGCCGTCACCCACTCGGGTGATCCGGCCAGGCCTCGACCCGGCGAGCAGACACGGCGCGGACACTAGGCATTCCGGCACTTCCGCGTTGTTCCAGCTCTGCCCGAACGGCGCGCTCGACCCGTCTTCCAAGCCGACCAGCTCCCACTGCACCCGTACCCCTACGGCAGGAGTGCCATGACCTCACCCAGCACGAGCACGACGCCGGACAGCACTCCGGTTTCCGAGAGTGAGCGGCTGCTGTTCGGCGGGCCGATGCGTTACGACTACGGCTGGGCCAAGCACGAGTTCGCCGGCGCCAGGGTGACGTTCTGGACGGTCGCCCGCCAGATGCCCACGTTCCTGCGGCTGGCGGGGCGGATGGCCTGGGCGGCCGACCGGCCGGCGCTGGTGGCCCTGGTGACGGCGGAGGTGCTGCGCGGTGTCGCCGCCGCGGCCGCGCTGATCGCCACCAACCAGGCCCTCGGCCGTCTCCTCGCCCCCGGCGACATGCCGACCATCCTGCACGCCGCCCTGCCCGCGATCCTCACCGTCGGCGCCGTGGCCGCGCTGTCGGCGGTCCTCGCCGCCGTGTCCGGGCTCGCCTCCGGTCGGCTGGAACCGGCCGTGTTCCGGTCGGCGACCGTCGACTTCCTGGCCATCGTCTCCCGCTCCGAACTGGAGGCGATCGAGGACCCGGAGTTCCTGGCCGAGGTCGACTCGGCGCGCTGGGGCGCCGGATCGATCCAGCACATCGTCGGCCAGGGCGTGTCCGTCCTGACGGCGGGTTTCGCCCTGTTCTCCGCCGCCGGGGTGCTGACCGTCCTGCACCCCGCACTGCTACCGATGCTGCTGCTCATCACCGCCCCGCGCGGCTGGGGTGCGGTGCGCACCGCCCGCCGCCGCTACCTGTCCACGCAGGCGATGCTCCAGCACAGCCGGGCCAGCGGCCTGCTCTCGGACATGCTGATCCGCCCGTGGTCGGCCGCCGAGGTCCGCGTGCACGCGTGCGGGCCGTTCCTGCTCGGCCACTACGAGCAGATGGCCCGCGCCGCCGAACGCGAACAGGCCCGCCTCGCGGGTGTGAAGGCCCGCACCGACCTGCTGACCGCCTCCCTCGCCGGACTCGCCACGGTCGGCGCGTTCACGATGCTCGGCTGGCTGGTCAGCACCGGCTCCATGCCTCTGGCGGTCGCCGGCACCGCCGTCGTCGCCATCCGCACCGGCTCCGCCTCGATCTCCGGCCTCGTCTCCCAGATCAACTCCCTCTACGAGGAGTCCCTGTTCGTCGCCGACCTCGACCGGCTGCGCCGCCACGGCCACCGCCGCGCGATTCCCGTCGGCGGCGCGCCGCTGCCCGAACGCCCCGAGCGGATCCGCGTCGAGGACGTCTCCTTCACCTACCCGGGCCGCGACACCCCGGCCCTCGACAAGGTCAGCCTCACCATCGGCCGCGGCCAGGTCATCGCCCTGGTCGGGGAGAACGGCTCCGGCAAGTCCACGCTCGCCCACCTGCTGTGCGGCGTCTACCAGCCCCACCAGGGCCGCATCCGGTGGGACACCACCGACACCGCCACCGCCGACCGCGCCCAACTGTTCGCCGGCATCGCCTTGTTGGCCCAGAACTTCCAACGCTGGTCCTTCACCCTGCGCGCCAACCTCCTCCTCGGACGACCCGACGCCCCCGCCACCCAGCAGCAACTGGAAGCCGCCGCCGACTACGCCGACCTCCACCCCGTCCTCGCCGAACTCGACCGAGGCTGGGACACCCTCCTCGCCAAGGGCTTCGAAGGCGGCGTCGGCATCTCCGGCGGACAGTGGCAACGCGTCGCCATCGCCAGGCTGCGCCACCGCATGACCACCCCCGCACCGGACGGCCGCCTCCCGCACCTGATCGTCGTCGACGAGCCGACCAGCGCCATGGACGCCAAAGCCGAGATCGAGGCCTTCGAGAAGATCCGCGCCCTGACCGAACTCGGCGTCAGCATCGTCCTGATCACCCACCGCCTCGCGGCCACCGCGCAAGCGGACCGCATCTACGTCCTCGACCACGGCCGCCTCATCGAAGAGGGCACCCACGAAGAGCTGATGGCCAAGCCCTCCACCTACTCCGAGGCCTACCAGCTCCAGGCCGCCCAGTACGGCATCGGCGACCGCCTGCCCCACCAGGCCACCACCGCACCCGACGCTTAGTCCCTCTGCAGCGCACCGTAGTTGGCGGTCAGCGCGGCGGCGTAGGCGTCCGGGACGGTCTGGCCGCCGAAGGTGGGCGGCAGCCAGGATGCCAACGCGCCAGCCGCGTCGACGTACGGTCCGTACCGGGCGCGCCAATCGTGCCGCGCGGCTTCGTCTGGGAAGCCTCGGACAACGGCGACCTCCGGGTCCCGTTCGCCCCAACAGCCCCAACGGCCGGAGGGACCGGTCAGTGCGACGGTCCGAGCCGCGATGGTGATCGACTCCAGGACTTCCCGGCCCGAGTCGAACCCGACCTCCGCCCAGTAGTCGTCTGGCGTGGCCTCGACGGACAGCGACAGCGTCGGTCCGGTGATGCCGTCCGCCTCGACCACGAGCAGGTCGACCTGCCGGTCACCGTGCAGCCTGGCCAGCGCCGCGAGCGCCGGCCAGGCGTCCGGGGTCAGCAGAAGATCGAACTCGCAGAACACCGCCTCGTCGGCGAGTTCCCGGAAGACCCGCGCGGGCAACCTGGCATCGAGGTCGAAGACGGCGGCGGCGCGGGCGCGGACGGTGTCCGGGTTCAAGGCCATGAAGCGCGGTGTCCTGGTCCTCGGTCTGGTGCGGGGTGGCCCTCGGTGGCGTGATCGGTCACGGGGAGAGGGTACGCGCGTCATGATCGCCCGGACGTCCTAGCCGTCCGCACAGCACTCCGGGGCACGCGGCCTGGGAACCGAGAAACAGGACCGTGTGCTCTCGGCCTGGTCGACCTGACCGCTTCATTGTCCGTTGCGGAGCCGTCGACGACATCGAGCATGGCTCCCGTGACCCTGGCTGGCAGTTCGCAAGGGCGCCGCCCGGCCCTCGTCTTTCCCGGGAAACGCGCCGCGAGTTCGCTGTTGAGCCGGGCCCCGAAGGCCTTGACGAGCACAGGCCGGTCTTGCCCTACTCCCGGCCGCTTACTGTCCCCATAGGTAACTGTCCGAAACAGCCCTCGCGCAGTGCCGCCCGGAGGATGGGGCGGGGCGCGTGGCCCGTCGGCCATCGTTCCGGCTCGGGAGCGCGAAACCGCCTCCGCCACACCCGGGAGTCAGGTATAGGTGGAGGCGTGACAGAGACAGGGTGGATGGTGGATTCGAAGTGGCGCGGGATCGACCTGACGCGGGCCTACCTGACGAAGGACCGGGTCCAGGTCGCAGCAAGCCTTGAAGGCTTGGACACGGAGCGGCGGCAGCTCGTACTCGTTCTGCTGGGCCTCTCCTACGATGATCTCCTCGGCGATCTGGGGAAGCCACCCATGAACGTGCGAGACCTCTATGAGGTGGCGGCCTTGGCACCGGCGGAGTCCGAGTTCGCGACGACAGCCGCCGTACGCCGGGTCGCTGCGAAGGAGGCGGGGTTCGTCGAGGCGATGACCGACCTGGAGCTTGTGGACCAGATCCACGTGTTCGCGATCTGCACCGTGGTCATGCTGGTGGACTCCCTCGGGCACGCGGGTGCCCAGGCTCGCCTGGACGAGGAAGCAGCTAGTTGCGAGCGGTTGGGGTATCTCAGGCCCTACATGCTCATCTGACCCCACCATCCAGGGCGGGGGTCAGAGGGTAGCTCTGACCGGGGGAACTCACCCGAGAGAGCCCTCTTCGTCCAGGGGTTCCTCGGGCCGGTCGGGCGCGTTTGAGGCGCGGGATAGACTGCGAGTGCCCTGCGTCGGTCGATGCCCATACCCCTAAGCATCGGTCTGTTGTGGAGGGGGCCAGCCGTGTTCGAGCCGGGCCAGGGCGGGGGAAGCTCCCATGTTGCGTTTCGGGTGGCCCTCGGCTGTCTGAGGGGAGTGTCCGCCGCGGTTCCTAGGCTCGGATCATGACCACTCCCACCACAGACCCCGGCACGGCCGCGCCCGAATTCGGCGGCGTCACCACCCTCGTCGAGCGGCTGCTCCTGACCGAGAAGGTCCGGATCAGCGAGCCCGGCCCGCAGATCTTCGATCCGACCACCGGCCAGTACGTGCCGGGCCCCGACGTCGCGAAGTACGAAGGCCCGGGTCTGCACCGGGCCTCCGGCGGTCCGGGGGTCGTGTTGCGGCTGGAGGGGCAGCCGTACAAGGACGATGGTGACGGCCGCTACCTGCTGTTCTCCCCGTTGGGCGCGCCGGTCGCCGCCGAGGGCAACTCGGTCACGATTGTGGAGAGCACGGACTCGGGCGCCGTCGGCCGCACGTTCAAGGTCCTGGACCCGGGGGAGTCCGGCGGCACGGCGGTGGTCCGCAGGACGTGGATGCGCATCGAGAAGGCTGGAGGTGCTGCCGCGTGAGTACCCCTATCGATCTCGGCGTCGTACGCCTCACCATGGAGACCACCGTGATGGTCGACACCGTGCGGATCAGCAGGCCGACCGGCACCCCGGTGCTGGACGTCGAAACAGGGCTGGTGGGGCCCATCCCGACAACCAGGACCTGGGAGGGCAGCGGAGCGGTGCTCTCCGCCCACGGCCTCGCCGCGGTCGAGCACCTGGTCGGCGGCCGGTGGCTGGAGGACAACGCCTCCTGGTACGGCTTGGTGACGCCGCTGTCCGCGCCGCTTCCGCAGCGCGGCGACCTGGTGACCGTCATCGTCGCGAAGGAGTCGACGGCCGGCACGGTCGGCCGGACCTGGCAGACCCTCGACGCGGGAGAGGCCAGCACCGTGGAGGTCGCACGGATCACCCGCCTCGACGAGGTCGTAGCCCCGTAGCCAGCGCCTCGGGCCCGGGAGTGACCCCGGGGCCTCACGGCGTGTCAACAAGTGTTGACGAATATCGGCCCGGGATGGCCTTCTACCTGCGGTTTTCGCGAGGCGCAGCTCAATGTGTGGCTTCGTGAAATTTCTTACCCCGGTACCGGGGTGATACCGTTGCATGTCAACGCGTTGTTGTCACGCTTCTGAGCTAAGAGCGGAACAAATAATCTCAACCCTGGACATATTTCCCGAACCGACTAATTTATGGTCGATTCGATAGATAAGATCCGACTGAATCAATGGAGATCCATTGATGAGGTTATTTGAACTTGGGAGTTTGATTCAAACTTCGAACTTATCTCGCCCCTGCGGGATAATCGAGTTCGATATAGATGTGGCGCCGTCCGCAACCATGATGGAACTCGCGGCGCGGACGACGCCCAGGAGGAGCTGAGCCCGCAAGGGCGCGGCGCCGCCAGATCGGCGGCGCGCCCGCCAGGTGCCAGCCTGGTAGGCGCGCCGCCCGTCGTTACCGCCTGGTCGCGTAGTCGGCAATCAGGCCGATCGCCGGGACTGCGAGCGCGGCCCCGAACCTCAACGTCTCGACGTACTTCTGGTGGCGCCGCTCCGCACGGCGTTCCTCCCGCTCGATGTCCCGCCGAGCCTCCGAATTGTCGGTGACCTGCGGGAACTCCGAGTCGGGCATCGCGCTACCCCTTCCTGCCGCTGGCGGGACGGATTTCGTCGCGCCGGGTGTTCCGCCGCGATCGAACGGCGGACGTCATGGGGCAGGTAGGGGGTCGCGGAGCTCACTTCCGATGCATGACGATATATGTGACGGGCCGTCCACCGCAAAGCAGGCGCAACTTTGATGCGTTTATGGTGGCGGTGTCCGTGACTTATATGCATCATTTTCCGTGCGAGCGGCTGTCGGCGGCTCGGGCGGTGGCCCGCTCCTTTACCAGAGGTGCAGGAACGTCCGGATGTCGTCGTAGCTGTCAAGGGCTCGTTCGTCAACGTCCGCCGGGTCGGCGGCGGCTCGCCGTGACAGGGATCGCGCCAGGTCGAGGGTTTCGTCGCTGAGGCGGCCGAAGCGGCGGGCGGTGTGGCTCAGGCACAGGACAGCCAGCCCCAGTAGGGGACTGCCCGGTGCGGCCCGTGTGCCGACCTGCACGCAGCAGTGCTCGACGAACTCCCGGTCATCTCCGTGCAGAGCGACTCCGACCAGGGCATCAGCCGCGTCGTCACCTGCAGAGCGGCCGCTCAGAGCACTCTCCAGGGCTTCTGCCACCACCTCGCGAGTCAGCGCGGGCGGGTCCTCAAGGGTCCTGTGCATGTCGCGAGACTACGGGTTCCGCCACCGGCGCGTTGTTCAACAATCAGTGGTGAGCGACGGGTTGGGTGGAGTGGCGCTGGAGTGCGAAGTGGGCGGCGCCTGGGCGTGCGCGCCGGGCCACGGTCGGGAACGGCCGCCGTGTCCGTCGAGGCCCCTAGGCTCGTGACCATGACCCCCACCAATCCCCCTGAGCAGCGGCATGTCCGTATCCAGGCGACCGGCCCGACCGCTCGTCTGGAGATCGACGGCCAGGACCTCGCCGACCAGGTCCGTTCCTACGAGCTGCGACACATCGCCGGGCAGCTCCCCGAGATCCAGTTGCTGCTGCGCCCGACCGCCAACCCGGAGTGGGAGGGCACCGCCCGCGTCGTGGTCGGTGAGGATCCGGACCCGGGCCCGGCCGCCGCCGCGTTCCTGGCCGCCCTCGACCCCGCCGAGACCGAGCGCGCTGTCCTGGCCCGGCACGACCTCCTCGACGGCGGCGCGCACGAGTTCACGAGGGCGCTGTTCACCCAGCTGGGCGAGTGGGCGCTCGGTGTGCGGCAGCCCGGCGAGCACGGGGCGGTGGACGGCTGATGGCGCAGGTGACCAGTAACGCCGGGGTCCTGGCCGCGCAGTTGGAGTCGAGGGCCGTCGTCGCCGTGCCGGCGGCGACGGCGGTGGTGCGGCATCACGCGATGATCCTGGAGACCGCGATCCGCGCCGGCGCATCGGGCCGTCCTGGGCCCGGTGTTCAGAGCGGCGAGTACCGGCGGTCGTGGACCACGGAGGTCCACGCCACCGCCACCGGTGTGGAAGCGACCGTGGGCACCAGCCGCCCGCAGGCCGCGCGTCTGGAGTACGGCTTCTCCGGCGCGGACAGTCTGGGCCGGGTGTACCACCAGGCGCCGCTTCCGCACGTCGGCCCCGCGGTGCAGCGCGTCGAGCCGCTGTTCCTGATGGCGATGGGCCGTGTTGCCGAAGCGGTGGTGGCGGGATGAGTCAGCTCACCGACGACATCCACCAGGCCGTTGCCGGGGTGCTGCGGGCGCACGGCACCGGGCTGTTGTCCCGTGCGGTACTCGTCCTGGAGGTTGTTGAGGAGGAGACGGGGGAGCTGGGCCTGTTCCTGGAAACGTCGCCGACGGACATGCCGGTGTGGGACCGGGCCGGGATGCTGCGCTACGCCGACCTGGACCTGGCCGGGCAGATCACCGCGTGCCAGATCGGCGGCGGGAACGACGACGATGAGGACGAGTAGATGCCGGTTCAGGGACGGGTCGTGTCGACGGCGCTGCGGGACGCCATAGCTGCGGCGACGGGCCGCAGCTGCGGGTACGGGGCGCCGCCGGTCGCGGCGGACAAGCCGACCGGGACCACGATCCCCTACAGCGTGCTGTACCCGCTGGGAGGCACCAGCAGCGGGCCGCCGTTCGGCGACCAGGCCGGCGACGGGCGGCTGCTATACCAGGTCACGTCGGTCGCGACGACCGGGGAGCAGGCGGAGTGGATGGCCGACAAGGTCCGGGCGGCGGTCCTCGGCACGAAGGGCGGGAGCTTCGTGACGCCGATCCTTCCGGCGGGGCACACGGTTGTCGGCCGGGAGATCGACAAGGAGGACGGCCAGTCCGTCGCCAACGGCGTATACAGTTACATCACGCGGATCATCCTGCACGTGACCACACCTGACAGCTGAACCCGCCCGCCGCCGACTTCGGCGGCGATCTCACCGTGGAGACCCCCGCACGGACGCCCGACCACCGGTACGGGCCGACTCCCTTCCGCCGCCCTGCACTGGGGTGGTGCGACGAGGGGACGGGTCTCCGGCGGCGCATTGCATCCCGGGTGATCGTGTCCCCGGAAATGCGAGTCCAGCGTGGCATCCACGCAGCAGCAGCGGTACATGCGCCGCGGCGTCACGAAGGTGTACTTCGTCAAGGCGATCGCGGCCGCGACGAACATCCCGACCCGGCAGGAGCTGACCGCCGGCACCGACCTGTCCCGGCAGATCAGCGACATCGAGGGCTGGAGCCTGGAGAACTCCCCGATCGAAACCCCGGACCTGGGCGCGAAGTTCGCGACGTCGATCCCCGGCGAGGACAAGGCCGCGAACAGCTCGCTGACGTTCTACGAGGACCTGGGCGGCGACGCGATCGAGACGCTGCTGACCAAGGACGTCACCGGTTACGTCTGCATCTTCCGCAAGGGCGACGTCCCGCAGTCGAAGAGCCTCGACATCTTCCCGGTGCGCGTGGGCAGCCGCGCGTCGTCGTATAGCGCGGGTGCGGAGGCGGCGAAGTTCAAGGTCAGCTTCAGCATCTCGGACCTGCCGACTCTGGACGCGCCGGTTCCGGCCGCCACCGCGGCCTGAGGGGCTGGCGATGACGACCATGATGGTTGAGCCGCCGGTGCACGCGGTGGCCCGGGACGCGCACTGGCGAGCCAAGATGGCCCGGCTACGGGCCCGAGCCCTGCCGGAGCGGACCGTGTCGATCTGTGACGACGCCGGCGCCAAGCTCGCTGTCACCGAGGCGCAGATGCGGCTGGCGCAGGCCCGCGCTGCCGCCCGCACCGCCGGCGCCGGGCAGGGCATCAACGACGCCGAGGCGGAGGCCTTCACCGAGGCGCACCCGCAGGTCGTCATCGCCCGCTCGGTGCTCGCCACGGCCGAACGGGCCCTGGCCGACGCGACGGTGGAGATCACGTTCCGGGCCCTGCCGCGGCCGGCGTGGGATGCCCTCCTCAAGGCGCACGCGCCCACGGAGCAGCAGGCCGACCAGGGCATGGAGTACAACATCGAGACGTTCCCGGCCGCGCTGATCTCCTCGTCCCACGTCGAGCGTGACGAGACCGGCGCCGAGGTCGACGGCATGACCGTGGAGGATGCGCAGGTTCTCCTGGACGAGTGGTCCGACAGCGACGCGAAGTTGCTGTTCACCGGCGCGCTGGCTGTTAATCAGACCCTGCGGGTTGACCTGGGAAAAGGCTGACGGCCGACCCGCAGTTCCGCAGCGAGATGGAGCTGTGCGAGGCCTACCGGATCCCGCACTCGCAGCTGATGGGCGCGGGGGACGGCCGGTGGAGCGCCCTGGACCGGGCGAAGGCGGCGGCGTGGGCCGCGTGGCGGGCGGCCGTGTGTGAGGGGTGCGGCACGCGGCCCGCCGAGTGGGACGAGCAGCAGGGCGGAGACCGGCACGCCTACGTGGCGCAGACCAGCCGCTGCCTGGGCTGCGAACTGATCGAGATGGAGCAAGAGCAGGTCCCCGAGGGGACCGAGGGGCGCGGGGTGCGCATCGGGCTGATCAAGCCCAGTTAGGAGCAGCCCCGTGGCGGGCGCCTACACCCTCTACGTCCAACTGCAGGCAGCTTTCCCGCAGTTGACCGCCGGGCTGCGCGGTGGCGCGCAGCAACTGCGGCAGTTCGACGGGCAGCTCGCCGCCACCCGCGGCGAACTGGAACGGGTTGAGGCGGCCGCCGCCCGCCTTGGCCGGGCCCAGGTCGCGGCCGCCGAGCAGGCCGCAGCCTCCCAGACCGTCGTCCGCGAGGCCACGGAACGCTCCACCGTGGCGCAGCAGGCGGCGACCGCTGCTGCCGAACGCGCTGGCCGCGCCCAGGTGGTGGCCTCGCAGGCCGCTGCTCGCGCGGAGGCCGAGCACGCTGCGGCGATCGAGGCGACCACACGGGCGACCCGCGCCCAGGAGGTCGCCCAGACGATGGCCGCCCGCGCCCAGGCCGCCACGGGTACGGGCGCCGTCTCCGCGCAGCGCACCGCCGAGGCCGCCTCCACCTCGGCTGCCCGCGCGGCCGAGGCCCAGTCGGCGCAGGCGGCCCGTGCCGCCACCGCGCAGGAAGCCGCCGCCCGCGCGGCCGGGCTCGCCGAGCGGACCAGTGCCACCGCGGCGCAGGCCGGGGCCGCCGCCGCGCAGGCCCGTACCGCGCTGGCGTCCACCGAGGAGCAGGCCGCACGGCGCGCCGCGACCGCTGCTGCCGAGGTCAGCCGCGCGCAGACCGAAGCCGCCGCCGCGTCGCAGGCCGCCACGGCGTCCCGAATCTCCGGGTGGGTCACCGGCAGTCTCGCGCTCGGCGCCGTCCTGGCCGCCGGTGCTATCGGTGCGATCCGCCTTGAGCGGGAGATGGCCAACGTCCTGACCATCTCCGAGCAGATCGACAGCCGCAACGTCCGCGCGTTCACGGACGAGATTGTTCGCATGTCGACGGAACTCCCGCAGACCGCAAGCCAGTTGGCGCAGGGCCTGTACCAGATCGTGTCGACGGGCTTCGACGGCGCCGAAGCCATGTCGATCCTGCGGGTGGCGGCGATGGGTGCCTCGGCGGGTCTGACCAGCACGGAGACGTCGGCCACCGGATTGCTGGGTGTCCTCAAGGCGTACGGCATGCCGGCGTCCAAGGCGGCGGACGTCATGGACATCATGTTCCAAACCGTCAATAAGGGTGTCATTTCTTTCGAAGAGCTGAGCATGCAGCTCGGCGACGTCGTGCCGATGGCCGCCGCCGCAGGCGTCTCCTTCGAAGACGTGTCCGCCGCCCTCGCGGCGATCACCCTGGCAGGCATTCCCGCGGCGGAGTCCGCGACCAGCCTCAACATGTTGATGACCAGGTTGATGAAGCCCACGAAGGAACTGGGCGCGCTCTTCAAGGACCTCGGCTACGAGTCCGCGGCAAGCGCGATTCAGCAGGACGGCCTGTACGTCGTCATGAACAAGGTCAACGCGGCGACCGGCGGCCAGGCCGAAGCAACGGTCAACCTGTTCAAGGACATTCGGGCAGTTCGCGCGGCCTTGGCTCTGGGCGCGGCCGACGGGAAGAACTACGCGGACACCTACGAGGGCATCGCGATCGCGATCAACAGGGCGGACGCCACCCAGCGCGCGTACGCGATCCAGATGGACACCACCGCCGGGCAGTGGGACCTGTTCAAGAACAAGGCCTCCGCACTGGGCATGGACATCGCCCGCGTGCTGCTGCCGGTCCTCCAGGAACTCGCCCAGGACGCATCCATCGTCACGAGCGCCTTCAACTCCCTGCCGTCCGGGGTGAAGGAGACGATCGGCGCCCTGGTCGCACTCGGCGCCGTCGCCCTGGTCACCCGCGCCGGCATCGCCCAACTGTCCACCCAGTTCACGGCATTCCGCACGGCCGTCGCCGAGGCGCAGGCGGGCGGCTCCGCGTTGCCCGCGATCCTGCGCGGCACCAGCCTGGCCGTCACCGGCCTCACCGGCGTCCTCGCCCTCGGCGTCCTCGGCTACGCCGCCTACAGCTCGTCGAAGCAGAAGGCCAAGGCCGTCACCGACGACCTCACGCAGGCACTGCGCGCCGAACGCGAGCAGCAGGACGTCGGCGCCGGCATGCGGGCCCTCGCCCAGTCCCTCGCCAACAGCGACGACATGAAGAAGCTGAAGGCGGCCGGGCTGGAGATGACCGAGGTCATCGACGGCCTCATGAGCGGCGGCGACAAGCTCGCCGCGCTCAACGACAAGATCGACATGGCCAAGGCGAAGAGCTGGGACCCCAACGCCGGCGGCTACGACGTCAGCTTCGACAAGGCGAAGAAGATCCTCGACGACCGGCGGAAGTCCTGGTCCGACGCGATCAAGGCCGACGCCGAGCAGGCCACCGCGATGGACGTCGTCAACGCCAAGGTCAAGGCCTCGGTGCAGGCGAACCTGGAGGTGTGGTCGCCGTCGATGTCGCTGCCGACCGACAAGAACGGCACGCCCAAGTGGACCGACGAGATGAAGAACATGGCGAAGGTGCTCGGCAGCATCGTCGAGCCGGCGGACGCGTTCAAGGCGGCGCAGGACCGCGTCGCCGCGTCCAGCCGTGCCGGGGCGGTGCAGCTCGACCTCGCCAAGACGTCGGTGTCCGGCTACATCAAGGCCCTCAGTGAGCAGGCCCAGGCACAGAAGGGCTTCCAGCAGGACCTGGAGGAGCTGAGCGCGCGCGGCTACGGGCCGCTCGCCCAGCACTTCGCGCAGCTCGGCGACGCCAGCGCCGGCATGGCGCACGAACTCGTCGCCAACCTGAAGGCCGGGAAGTCCGGCGCAGCGGAGCAGCTGGCCGACCTGACCAGGGTCACCAAGGCGGGCCTGGACGACTACATGGGGGAGATGCGCCGCCAGCTCCAGACCCAGAAGGACTTCCAGGCGAACCTGTCCGAGCTCGCCGTCCAAGGCCGACTGGATTTGGCCGACCACTTCTCGAAGTTGGGCGTGTCCAGCTCGGGCATGCTCGCCGAGCTCGTCGGCCAGCTCAAGTCGGGGCAGACGAAGGTCGCCGACGAGCTGGAGTCGATCGTCACCGAGGGCACCGCCCGCTCCACCAACGCCTACCGCGCCGGACTGGAGCAGGTCCCGATGATCGCCCAGAAGTACGGCCAGGACACGGCACGCGCCTGGGCGGCGGCCGCCGAGACCGACGACATAGCGGCGTTCGGGAAGATCATGCAGCAGATGGCCGTGACGGATATGACGAACGCGGCGCGGGCCGGAGCCGAGGCATCCGGCAAGGAACTGTCTACCGGACTCGACCTCGTGACCCAGGTCGCCGGAGCGAAGGGCCTCGACTCGGCGAAGGCGTTCTCGCAGGCGCTGCTCGCCGGCGACATCAACGCCGCGATGGACATCCTCAAGACGATCTGGGGCAGCAAGCAGCCGATCAACGCACCGGACCTGTCGGCGGTGATCGGCGCGTTCAAGAACGCAGGCGGCGCCGCGAACTCGGAGTGGTCGTCGATGCTCACCCTGATCGCGCAGGTCTCGCAGAGCAAGGGCGCCGCCGCCGCGCAGGCCCTCACCTCCGCGCTGCTCAGCGGCGACATGAAGGCGGTCGAGGCGCAGCTCAACGGCATCGGCGCGTCCGTGAAGTCCATCCCCGGGTCGAAGACCATCAGCGTGAACGTCAACGCACCCAGCAGGATCGACATCCCGGTCGTGCTGTCACCGAAGGGCGCGGCGAACTTCAACGGCGGCGCCTGGGACTCCCCGTTCGCCGCGGTCAAGGCGGACGGTGGCATCGTCGAGTTCTACGCCAACGGCGGCATCCGGGCACCGCGCGGCCCGGAGAACCACATCGCGGAGATCGTCCCCGCCGGCACCTGGAGGGTGCTAGCGGAGCCGGAGACTTTGGGGGAGAGCTACATCCCCCTGGCCCCGGCCAAGCGCGCCCGCTCCAAGACGATCCTGGAAGAGACCGCGAGGCGCTTCGGCGGCACCGTGACGTACGGCGGCGACGCGGGCAAGTTGCACCTCGCCAACGGCGGCATCGTCACCGCCACCCGCACCACGGCTACGGCCCGGCCAGCGGCGGCGAAACTCGTCCCCGCCCGAAGCGGCACGACGGTCCTCGTACGCGAGAGCGCCCCGGCGCCGCTGGTCGGCTCGATGCCGATCACCGTCACCGGTGCCAGCGTGACCGGCGAAGACGTCGCCGACGCGGTGATGAGCCGCCTTCGCCACCTCAAGCGCGGGGGCCAGCTGTGACCGATCCGCTCATCGCCGACTGGCAGTTCGATGTCGCCGGAGTCCTCATCGGCCACGGCACCGACATCCCCGTCGAAGACGTCGACGGCATCGGCACCCCCGACAAGAAGCAGGGCTCACGGGAGATCCCCGGTGAGGACGGGGCCTATCCCGGGCGCGACCAGCTCGGCCCGCAGACCCTGCGCATCCGGGCGGCCATCCGCATGCCAGGCGACCCGGCCGCCGCACTCGACCGCCTCGCCGCCCTCGTCGCCACCGCCGACACCGAGGTCCGCCGCACCCCCGGAGCAACGGACGTCCTGCGGGCCCAGCGCCCCGGGCGGCCGGCCCGGCGCATGTACGGGCGCGTCCTCACCGCCCGCGCCGTGAGCCTCGCCACCGCCCCCTTCGGGTGGATCCCCGTCGAGATCATCTTCAGCGGCCTCGACCCGGCCTGGTACGCCGACACCCCGTCCGGAGTACTGCTGCACCTCGACGTCGACCCCCAGCGCAAGGACGGCTTCGAAGCCCCACTGCGGGCCCCGATGACGACCGGCACCGCCAACCCGGCCGCCCGGCCCGGCTGGGCACCCAACGCCGGCACCCGGCCCGCCTGGCCAACCCTGCGCATCACCGGGCCCGTGGTCAACCCGAAGGTCTGGCTCGAAGGCATCCCGGGAGCGGTCCTCGACTTCGACCTCGCGCTCGGCGACGGCGAGTGGATCGACATCGAGACCAGGCCCGGCACCCGGTGGGTGCTGCGCAACGGCGGCCAGGGCTCGGCAGCCGGAGCACTGCGTCGTGCCTCACGCCTCGACGCCTTCCGTATCCCCCCGGGTCGGACTGAGGTCCGCTGGACCGCCCAGGACGCCACCAACACCGCCCGCCTGTCCGTGACGTGGCGAGACGCCCACTCCTCCCTGTAAGGACCCCTGACGATGACGCTCATCCAGCCGCCCCTGATGGTCACCGGCGCCGTACACCCGGCCCGCGCCCTACGCATGATGGTCCGTGACCTGTCCCGAGGCTCCCAGGGGGTGACCGAAGGCGGCGACCTCAAGGTCCGCCAGACCGCGACCCCTGGCCCGGGGGTACGAGTCGGCGTCGGCTCCGCGATCGTGCGCGGCGCGGCGTTCGGCCAGGGCTCCTACACCCAGTACAACGTCGGCGACCACCTGGTTCCGATCGCGCCCACCGGCGGCACCGGCCGCACCGACCTGCTTCTCCAGCGGATTGAGGACCCCGACTTCGAAGGGACGCGCGACCCGGCGAAGGAGGACATCGGCTACTTCCACGTCATACCCGGCGTCTCGGCGACGGCCAGCACCCCGCCGCCGGGCATGACCGCGCTCCCGCTCGCCCGCATCACCATCCCGCCGAACTGCCAGACCATCACGGACGCGATGATCACCGACCTGCGGCAGGTCGCCAACCCGCGAAGTGAGCACCAGGTCCGCGTCATCGGTTCCTTCGGGTACTCAGAGATCGGCGGCCAGACCAAGGTGTGGCAGGAGTGGCCGGCCTCCGCTGGGGCCCGGGTCAGCATCGACGTGCCCGAGTGGGCGACGTCCGCGTACGTGGTGACGGCCCTGAACGGCCTGCGCATCACCGACAGCGTCAATATCGGGTTTCGGCAGATGATCGCAGGCGTCGCCGGCAACGAGGACATCGTCGACGCCGACGCCGTCTCCTACATGGGACGTACCGGCTCCAAGATGGTCGACCAGTACTGGTGGCGCCCAGAGCAGCGCGGCACCAGCCAGACGCTCACGGTGCAGGCCACGCGCTACGCCGACCAGGGCAACATCGACGTCAACGGCAACACGACCATGCTCTGTGAGGTCGACTTCGTCGAAGGCGTCTACTGATGCCCGGCCCCGCCTACCGGTACTTCACGACGCACGCCGTCACCGGCGAGGTCCTGGCCTGGGACCTGCCCCTGACCAATGTGGTCTTCGGACCGGAGCTGGCCGGGCCCGGCTCCATGCGCGGCACCCTCGAACCCAAGTTCGCGCACCTGGGCCCCCGGCAGAGCGACGCCGGAACGGTGTGCCTATGGGCCGAGCGCGACCAGCAGCTCATGTGGGGCGGGCTGATCTGGCGCGCCCTGCCGGAGGGCGCCCGCCGGCCGATCGAGGCAGCCGGGTTCAGCTCCTACCTGACCAAGCGCCGGGACCTGCACGGCAACCTGGGCGGGCGCGGCCCCTACCAGGGCACGGACCCGTGCCGGGTGATCGCCGACGTGTGGTCGTACTGCCAGGAACAGCCCGACGGCTCTCTCGGCGTACGGGTCGACCTGCCGCCCGACGGCTCGCCACTGCGCCTGGGCGACGCCGAGCGCCCCTACACCACCAAGGAGTGGGAAGCCCCGGCCCTGGTGAACATCGTCCGGGACTGCACCGCGCTCGACCGCGGCCCCGAGTGGACGGAGACCGTCGCCTGGGACGGTGAACGCCCGGACCGGCGCATCACCGTCGCCTGGCCACGCCTGGGCACCCGCCGCGACGACCTGCACTTCGCGAGCGGCGTCAACATCGCCCGCAACCCGCAGGTGGCCACCGAAGCCGACGAGTTCGCTCAGGTCGTCGTCGGCCTCGGCGCGGGCGAGGGCTCCGCCCGGATCCGCGCCACCGACGCCGTGCGCGACGGCCGCCTGCGCATGGAACACGTGCTCGACCGGCCGTCCATCTCGGACCAAGGCCTTCTTGCTCAACTTGCCCGCGCCGAACGGGCCCGGCGCCAGCAGCCGGCCGCGGTCGACGAGATCACGGTCATCGACCACCCGGCCGCGCCCATGGGCGCCTGGTCTGTGGGCGACGACGTCCAGGTGAGCGTCCACGACGAGTGGGGCGACTTCGACGGCTGGTGCCGGATCACCGGCTGGCAACTCCGCCCAGCGGAAGGCGACAACCCCGAGACCGCCACCCTGCGCCTCACCCGCGCCTACACCACCGGAGCCTGACCGTGCCCAACCCGATCGATGAACTCGCCCGGAGAATATCCGCGTTGGAGACGTCGCTGACCGAGGCGAGCCGGTCCTCCCGGCTCGCCTACAGCAGCATCGACGACGGCGCGCTCACCGTCACCTCCGGCGGCAAGCTGCGCGCCATCATCGGGCAGCAGCCCGACGGCACCACCGGCATCACCGCCGTCAACGGTCCCGTCCCGCCCGCGCCGACTGCGCCGACCGCGACACCGGCCCTCGGCGGCGTCCGCGTCAGTTGGGACGGCCGGTTCGTCAACGGCTCTCCCAGCCCCCTGGACCTGGCCCGTGTCGAGGTCCACGCCGCACCCGCCGCCGGCTCTGCCCCGTCACCGGTCACCCTCGTCACCACGATCGACACCCCGCAGGGCGGCGTCGTCACCGTCCCGACCAGTACCCCGGTGTGGGTCGTTCTGGTGGCGCGCACCACCTCCGGCAAGGCGTCGGCGCCGTCGGCCGCCGCGTCCGCCGGGCCCGCCCCGGTCGTCGCCCAGGAAGTTCTGGCTGGCATCGTCGGCGAACTCCAGCTCGCCGCCGACGCGGTCACCGCAGCGAAGATCGCCACCGGCTCGATCAGCGACAAGGCCCTCGCCGACGCCGCCGTGACCGCCACCAAGCTCGGCCAGGCCGCCGTCGTCGCCGGGAAGATCGCCCAGGACGCCGTCACCAACGGAACGATCGCCGCCGACGCCATCACCGCCCGCGAGATCGCCGCCGGAGCGATCACCACCAGTGAACTCGCCGCTGGCGCCGTGACCACGTCCACTCTGGCCGCCGGAGCCGTCACTACCGGCCAGCTCGCAGCCAGCGCCGTCACGGCGTCGAAGGTGTCCAGCAACGCGATCACCACGTCCAAGCTCGCCGCCGATGCAGTGGCAGCGGGCAAGATCGCCGCAGATGCCGTCACCGGCCGAGAGATCAAGGCCATGTCGATCACGGCCGACAAACTTGCCGCGAACTCGATCACCGCCGACAAGCTCGCCGCGGGCTCGGTCACCGCCGCGTCCCTGTCCGCAGACGCCATCGACGGACGGACCATCACGGGCGTGACGATCAGCGGCGGGACCGTCACCGGCGGTACCATCCAGACCGGCCAGACGGGGCGGAGGGTGATGCTCGCGCCGACCGACCCGGTGAACGGCACTTCGTCCCCTTCCGCCCTCCTCTACTCGGGAGCGTCCGCAGAGCGGGCACCGGCCCGGCTGAGCGCCAACGTGCAGAACACTCCAGACGGAAGCGCGCCGAGCACTACCCTGTCCAGCCCACAGGTGACACCCGACGGCGTGCACACCAGCCGCCTGGTGCTGGCTGCCGGCGGCCCGGACTCCGGATACGCCTCCCAGGGGCGGGCGACGATGGAATCAGTCGGCGGCTGGCAGTCTGGTGGAGCCTCCGTCACGACCACCTCGGGGACGACCTCGGGGACCGCCGAGGCGACGGTCATCGCCACAGCCCGACGCCAGGACAACGCCAAGAGCGCGATCCAACTGCTCAGCCCTTCGCAGCACATCGTGCAGCTCGTCGACCAGGTCGCCGCGACCTACCTCGACAATTCCGGACTGACCATCAGGGCGCTGGCCGGACGGATGCTGCTGCAGAGCCGCGACGGTATCCGAGTGCAGGGAGGCGACGTCGTCGTCACCAGCGGCGTTGTCCGGGCTGAGGCGGCATCGTGGGTGGCACCGACGTTCCAGGGCGGTTGCTCCTCGCTCATGGGATGGCGCTCGGTCGGCGTGAAGCGGATGCCCGACGGCATGGTGGCGCTGCGCGGGATCGCCGCCGTTCCGGCCGGATTCGCAGGTGGGGTCGTGGCCGTCGTGAACGACCCCGCACTGCGGTCCAAGGAAGGTGAGGTGTTCGTCGTGGCCGCGGCGAGCCCGCCGACGGCGACGCTCTTCCTGCAGCCGAACGGGAACTTGGAAGTCTGGAACACGACAGGGTCGTTCGGGGGCTGGGTCAGCTTCAGTGGGGTGCAGTGGTCCTGCGTGGACTGAGAACAGCTGCGCTGAGGCCGGCGGGCCCGGTACCCACGGGTGCCGGGCCCGCCAGCGGCTAGGCCTGGCGTCCGCCAGGGCGCCGCCGGTTCACGATACGGCGACGATGGCGAGGGCGGCCGGACTGCTCCAAGACCCGCGCCGCAGGCTCGACTCGGGCCTCGACGTGCTGCGCGGCTCGTCGGCGCGAGGCTACCCGGTGGAGGTGGGCGACGCGGCTGGAGCGGTGCTGCACGAGCGTGGCCGGTTCGAGCGGGGTCGCCCGGCCACGCAGGAGCCGCTCGCTGATGAGATCGGCGGTGAGGTGGCCGGTAGTGCTGATGAATGCCTCGCTGAGGAGAGCGAGAAGGAAGTCGAGCACGGTGTGGATCTCCAATGAGGTACGCCGATTAGGGGCTGGAGACCCGTGCGAGAAGCCGCTAGGCGGCGAGTTGGAATCGGGCACCCCCGCACGGGCCAATGAAGGCCGTGCTGGGGGCATCGGGGGAGGGCGGGGATGCTGCGGCGCCGTACGCCGCATGCCATCGACAGTGGTAGAACCTCGGAAAGCCCTGAGCCTGGCGGGTGCGCGGCGTGTCCAGCAGCGAGGAGGGCCACGGACAAGCTCGCGGCGAGCGCGACGCCGGAGGCAAGGCGGTAGAGGCGGCGCTCGAACTCGCCCGGCCATGCGACAAGTTCGGTACGCGGAGGGGGAACAGCGATCGCCGCGGTGAGTGCGTGGCGCAACTGGTCGTCGATGTCCGTGAGCGCGTCTGCGAGCGGCTGGTCCGACGACAGCGCGGCGGTGATCATCGCTGTCAGGCGAGGGTGGAGGAACGTTGCCCATCGTGCCAGTCGCACTTCTCGGACCTGGCACCGCCGCGACCGGAAAAGCCAGTCGAGGTCGATGCTGGGGATGGCCGATTCGTGCTCGGGGCAGATCTTGGATTGGAAGGCTCTGCCGGTTGCCATCTCCGGCACCCACACGCTGACGCGGGTGTCGGCGTTGACGAGGCTGGCGATAGACCTGTGCGGGCGGTGCAGTCCCAGTGGCCGCGTGCCAAGCCCAGCCAGGAGGTAGCCCCGGGCCGTGATGCGGGGAAGGCTCTCGGATTGGGTGGCGATCGGCATGGCGGTGACACTATCGACGGTGCACCGGATGGCGGCGGCCGTTGGTCCGGCTTTCACACCATCGGGTGATCTCGGGCTTGACGCCTTCGTGGATTCCGCCCGCTGCCGGGCAGGCCGTACGATGGTTTCTGGCGCGGGGAACGCCTGTTCGGAGTTGTAGTGAGCGTCCCGCCGACCGCAGAACCCACCCTGGGGGAGCTCCAGCGTGCCCTGTTCCAACTCCGGGAGGACCAGCGCGACGGCATCGCCGGACTGCGGGAGAACCTGCGGGCTGACCTTCAGGTCCTGGCCGGGCGGATCGAGCAGGCCGTGACCAAGGACGTCTACTCCTCGGATCAGCGGCTCATCGATCAGCGTCTCGTCGTCATCGAGCGGGACCTTGCGGCGGAGGGGCGGGCCCGGGAGTCCGCCGAGACGGCGGCAGTTGCCGCCCGTCGGTGGCTGGTCGGTGCGTTCATCGCGCCGCTGGTCGTGGCCGCGCTGCAGCTGTGGCTCCTCTCCAAGGGCGGGCACGCGTAGGCAGCTGGCGCCTAGCAACATCACCTGGTGCGCGGGGGAGAAACGCGAACCACACCTTGGCAACTCCTCTGAGCGCCGACGGCTTCCTCAACTCCCTTCGGGGTGAGGGCCTTTCCGTCACCGAGGTCGGTGACTGGCGTAACCACAACCGCGACCACAAGGGCGCGTGGGGGCCGGTCCACGGCATCGTGATCCACCACACCGCCACCTCCGGCACCGACAACTCCGTGCAGATCTGCCGCGACGGCTACGCGGGTCTGCCCGGCCCGCTGTGCCACGGCGTCATCGACCGCGACGGCGGCGTGCACCTGGTCGGCTACGGCAGGACCAACCACGCCGGCGCCGGTGACGGCGACGTTCTCCAGGCCGTGATCGCCGAGCGGGCCCTGCCGTCGCCCGACCAGGCCAACACCGACGGCAACTCCCGCTTCTACGGCTTCGAGTGCATCAACACCGGTACCGGGGCGGAGGGCTGGCCGGACGGCCAGGTCGAGGCCATGGTGCGGGCCGCCGCGGCGGTGTGCCGGGCGCACGGCTGGAGCGAGCGGTCCGTAATCGGCCACAAGGAGTGGCAGCCGGGGAAGCCGGACCCGCGCGGCATCGACATGAACGAGTTCCGGGCCCGGGTCGCTGCCCGGCTCGGCAACCGGCCCACTCCGCAGCCGTCCGGCCCGCCGCCGTTCCCGGGCCGGGACGCCTTCGGGCCGGGTCGGGTCAACGACTCGATCCTCCAGCTCGGTCAGCAGCTGGTCCGCAAGGGCTTCGGCGGCGCCTACAAGGTCGGGCCGGGTCGTTCCTGGGGCGAGGCCGACCGGGCGGGCGTCGCCGCGTTCCAGCGCGCCCAGGGCTGGGGCGGCTCCGACGCGGACGGCCTGCCCGGCCCCTCCACCTGGAGCCGACTGTGGTCCTGACCAACACCCCCGCGAACGAGAAGAGTTCGGTGAACCTGTACCTGTCGCTGCTGCGCACGGGCGTGCCCGCCCTGGTGGGCTGGCTCGTCGCGGTCGCCGCCCGCTACGGCCTCGACCTCGATTCCGGCGCCCTCGCCGGCATCCTGGTGCCGGTGGTGTCCTTCGCGTACTACGCGGTGTTCCGGCTCGCCGAGCACTGCCTGTCGCCCCGGTGGGGCTGGCTGCTCGGCTACGCGAAGCCGCCCGCCTACCCGGGGGAGAAGGCCGCTCTGCCACATTGAGCGGGCCCTGCCCGCGCTGCCGTGCACCGGCGCCCGCCGGTGATCGTCGGACCGACCGGGCAGGGCTCCCGGGAGCGTCGCGCCCACGAGTAACCCGCCCCACGCCCGGGGCGAGCTGAAAGGGGCCGCAAGACGGCGCCACTCCGGAGAACAAGTTGGGCCCCCGTTCCGCATGGAATGGGGGCCCGACCTCTTGGATTTTCTACTCTACCACCGGCCCTGGAACCCGGTTTTCCACAGGCCTGGGCATAGACTTAATACTCACTTTTCAAGATGGCAGGGAGTGGCGAAAGTGAGTGGTACGAAGCCGAAGCCGGTACTCGTCGGCGCGACGGAACTCGCGGCGATCTACGACGGTCCGCCGCGCAACACGGCGCAGTGGATCCAGCGCGGGCAGCTGGACTACAGCCAGGCGGTGATCATCAGTGGGCGGGCCTACTGGACGCTGGGGTTCGCCGTGGCCCTGGGCGAGGCGTTCGCGCGCGAGAAGACGCCGAACATGGCGGTGGTCGAGGAGTTGCTGACGGCGCAGTCGCCGGGGCGCAGCCTCGTGTCGGCTCTGACGGTGAGCCGGGACAAGTTGCCGCCGATCGTCGGCAGGCAGGAGGTCGCCGCGATGGTCAACGAGGACAGCAACCAGTGGACGGCCCGGATGGAGGGGGCGGCGAAGGCCGGTACGTTCCCGGAGCCGGACTGGTACCTGTCCGGTTCGCCGTTGTGGCTGCTGGACTCCGCACTGGCCGGCATCGTGGCCATGCAGGGGGTCGCCAGGGTCAAGCCGCCGGTGCTCGACGAGTCGGTGGTGGAGAGCTTGCGGGGCGGGCTGTACGACGGACCCGGCTCCAAGATCCTCGCGCGCGGTGTGAAGAAGAAGGAGAGTTGACCCACCTCCTTTTGTGAGTATAGAATCTAACTCGTGAGGGTGAGTGAAGGGCTCATCCGCCAGGGTTAGGAATCACTCATGGGTGCGCGCTCCCCGCCGTGTATTGATGCAGCGGTCGGCGCCCGGTCGTCCAGTCCTGAAGGGGCGGTCGACTGGAGATTCGACTTGTATGGGGACTCTTGCTTAGTATCCCCATCAAGTTGAGGGGAGAGGCGCCGTGCCCGCTGTCACTCAAGACCACCTGCCCGGTCTGGAATCATCCGTTCGCCGCATCGTTGTGCCCGTGCCCCAGTCAACCCAGGGGGCATCGATCCAGGAGAGGTTCGAGCACTTCCACTCGGTGAACCCCTGGGTGCTCACCGAGCTGGAACGGCTCACCGCCGAGTGCGTCGAGGCGAAGTTCGCCAAGGTCAGCCTCGGCATGCTCTTCGAGCTTGTCCGCTACAGCTACGGCCGCGCCACCCTCGGCGACGACGACTTCCGGCTGAACAACGACTTCCGCAGCCGCTACGCCCGCCTGCTCATCGACCTCCACCCCGAGTGGGCACCACGCATCGAAGTCCGCGCCCTGCGAACGGACTGAGCGCCACATGACCTCTTGGAGAAACACCCGTGCCACCCAAGCTCAACTCCCGCAAGCCCACCGGCATCGTCCCCTGGCCGTTCATCCTCGCCGAGGGTGAGGAAGGTGCCGGAAAGTCCTACGAGGCCATCGCGTTCAGCGCCTGCGACCGCGTCGGCCAGATGTACGTGATGGACTTGGCCGAGGGGTCCGCTGACGAGTACGCCGGCATCCCCGGAGCCAAGTTCGAGGTGATTGTTCACGACGGCTCATACCAGTCCATCGCCGAGCAGGTCGAGGCGGTGTGGTGGGAGGCCCGCCGGGCCGCGATCGCCGGTGAGCCACCCGTCGTGTTCGTCATCGACTCCGGCTCGGCGCTGTGGCGGATGCTGTCGAACTGGACGTACGAGCGCGCCAAGCGCAGCGACCGCAACCGGGCCAAGCTCGCCGAGAACCCGGACGCGAACCTCGACGTCGGCCGCCACTTGTGGAACGACAGCATCGAACGCTGGTACCGGATCATCCACATGCTTCAGACGATGCCGGGCATCGCCATCATGCTCGCCCGAGGCAAGGAGGTCTCGGCGACCGACGGCAACGGGCAGCCGCTCGTCGTACGGGGCCGCGCCGTGAAGGAGTGGAGGGTCAGCGCCCAGAAGGACATCGGCTTCGACTCCACGGTGTGGGCGCGGATGCGCCGCGACCAGCCCACTGAACTGGTCAGGGCCCGCACCTTGAGGTTCCGTGTGGAGAGCGGCAAGCCCATGCCGCTGCCGGACTTCTCCTACGAGAATCTGATCTTCGACATGCTCGGATGCTCAGCCGAGTCCCAGCCCCGCGACATGCCCGAGCTGACTGGCGACCGTACCGGCCCGTGGATGAAGCGCATCGCCTCGGCCGCCGACCGCGACGCCTGCGTGGCCCTGTGGAAGGAACTCGACGCGGGCCCGGAGACCGGGCTGTCCGAAGCCGAGTGGAAGACGGTGCGCTTGGCCGTCCAGGCCCGGGTGCGGGAGCTGGCCGCGCCGCCGACGACTATCGACGATGTCCCGGAGAGCGATGCCGCCCGGCTGCGGGCCGCCGCCGAGGCGCAGCAGGCCGACGCCGACGCCGAAGTCCTCGCCGGCGCGGCAGCCGCCGCCTAGCACCCTGGCTGGGCCGCCCGAAGACCGGGCGGCCCGGCCGGAAGGAATCCGAGATGAACGCCCACCCCCCTGCCGTCGCGCCCCGGTGCAACGGCTCGGCCTGCCACGGCCGTTGCGACTGCTGCACCGAGTGCGGCATGCCGCCCGAGGACTGGTGTCCCGGCTGTGCCGGTTGCGACTGCGTCCCGCCCTGCGACTGCCCGCCCGGCACCTGACCGGCCCGGCACCCACGTCACCGTTCCGGGGCGCGGCCCGCCTCCGCCGCGCCGCGCCCCGTCTTTCACGACCTCTTGGAGCAGTACACCCATGTCCACCCCCGTCCTCGACCTGCCGGAGTCGCCATCCATCTGGGTCGCCGCCGACGCCGTCGACCAGGCCCGGCCACGGTCGAAGCAGCGCCAGCTCGGCGCGTCCGACCTCACCTGCGAGCGCCGTGCCGCGTACATCCACCACGGCTGGGTGCCGACCGACCGCGTCGTCAGCCCGGCCGCGATGCTCGGCACCTACATCCACGAGGGCCTGACCACCGCCGCCCGCAAGGAATTCGGCTGGCTCGTCGAAAAGCGGGTCGCCGACGCGGTGATCCGGGGCGGCATCGACGTCGTGCAGCTCGACCGGGCCATCGCCCGGCAGTTGCCGCGCCGTCTGCGCCCCAAAGTGCCCGCCGACGTGAACACCGTGGAGGACATCAAGACCCGCACGATCTACCGCTGGGACGAGGCGATCCGCTACGGCGCCACCGCCGGTGAACTACGACAGGTCATGACCTACGTGCGGCTGCTGCGCACCGGCGGCTTCTCCGATGTCGACGGGCAGCGGGTCCTGGCCCGACTCGGCCCGATCCCGGTCGAGCGGGTGCGGATGCGGTTCATTTGCCGGGACAACGGCGAGGAGTTCGTCCAGGAGTTCCCCTACGACCCGGAGATCGCCGAGGAAGCGGTGTGGTGGCTGGAGCGGATCACCGAGACCGAGCACCCCGAGCAGGCACCCAGGACGTTCTACGGCCCCGGCATCGACGCCGTGTGCGACTACTGCCCGTTCGCGACAGCCTGCTGGGGTAAGCCGAAGGCTGGGCGGCCGGTGCAGGCCAACCTGGTGCACAACCGTGAGGACGTGGCCGTGCACCTCGCGGACTACGTCGACGCCCACAAGGACTGGGTGGAGGCCGAGCGGATCAAGAAGTTCGTGCGCAAGGCCGTCGACGGCGCTGCCGCGGGTCCTTACGGGCGCAACGTCCTGGCGTGGCGGGGCGAGGACAAGACGGCGGAACAGCCCGACCTCAAGGCCATGATCGAGCTGTTCGACTTCCTGGACGCGCCGATCCCGACGGTCCCGGACGCGGAGCGCATGGTGAGGGCCCTCGTGACCGCCGGCATCGCGGTGCCGACGCGCAAGGTCGTCAAGCGGGCCACGCGCCGGATCGACGTCAAGGCGGCCCCCAAGTGAGCGCGGTGCAGCACCGACCCGCACTGCGCCGCCGAGGGGGAGCCCCACATGTCGATACAACTCATGGTCGCCGCCGCGTACCTGCCGCCGGACGTCATCAGCAACCCCGCCGAGAAGCTGGCGTTGATGAAGATCTGCGACAGTGCGGACGACGAGAGTCGCCTCTCCAGTCCCGGTCTGCGTCGCATGACGGCGTGGACCTGCGTGTCGGAGAAGCGCACGATCACCCTGGTCACCAACCTCGTGGAGAAGGGCTTGGTCGAGCGCGTGGAGGTCGGCAGGCCGGGCCGCGCCGCCCTCTACAAGGTTTTCCCGGCCGGCGTGCCGCACACTCCGGACAAGGACGAACTGCGCGAGAGGCAGCGGGCGGCGGTCACCGCGCCGCGTAACCCCCGCCTGGCGCGGCCCCGCACCGCGCGAGCTTCGCCGGCGGCCCCCGCGCGTACGTACCGGGACATTGAAGAGCGGGAGTTTCTGGCGGCCGAGCGCCGTGGGTTGCCCGAGGGGAACCCACTATCACCGGGCCCGGAGGTTCCCTTGGGGGAACCCAGTACGTTGCCCCGAGGGAACCCAGCACGTTGCCCCGGGGGAACCCCTTCCTTTCCTTCTCCTACCTACGTTCTTCCTACCCCCCTACCCCCCACGGCTGGCGCCGCGGGGGAGGCGGCGGACCTGGAGGATTCGAAGGCGCGGCCGTGCTCGCGGCACCGGAAGGTCGCAACGAACTGCCGGGCGTGCGGCACCAGCGCCAGGGCGCAGCGGCAGTCGGAGGAGGAGCAGCGCAAGGTGGCGCAGCGGCAGTCGGAGGAGGAGTGGATGGAGGGGTTTCGGCGGGACGCGCAGGAGCAGCGGCGGCAGGCGGAGGCCAACGCGGAGGTGGCGCAGGCTGCGCGGCGGAAGGCGTACGAGGCCGCTCGGGCGGCTCGCCTCCACGCCAGAGATAACTAGTAGGTAACTGGGTGTCGGGAGTTGCGCCCCGAAGAAGTTAGAGTATAAAATCTAACTACGAGGTGGGGGAGGCCCCACGGGAACGAAGGGAACGTCGATGCTGCTGCCCGCGCTCATCAACACCAAGGACGACCAGGGGCGGTGGACCTGCGCCCTCGACTACTCCAGCATCCTCGACCCGCTCATCCGCGACATCGCCACCGAGCGCGCCGACAGCGAGGACATCGACCACGACCTCGACCAGATCGCCGACCTTGCCCAGCGCGTCAAGGCTGCGCCCGACCGGGACGCCGCCGAAGACCCCGCAGCGGAACTCTCCGAGCGCGTCGACCAATTCCTCGACTCCCTCGGCCACCGCCGCCACGAATTCCCCGCCGAACCCAACCGGTTCGACATCGGAAACGCCCACGCCCAGGCCGCCAAGCTCCACGCGATGGCCGACAAGCTCACTGCCTGGGCCAGCCGGCACGCCGCCAAGCAGGCGGCCTAACCCCCCCCGTGCGGCCGGGGATTGAAGCCCCCGGCCGCCCCCAACTTGTATGGGCACTCATTCAAGAGTCGTCGAACATGTCAGGAGAGACCGTGCTATCGCCCGACCTGCCCGTCCTCGCCCCCGCCTACCGCCCGATCACGGAACTCGCCCGCAGACACGGCATCCCCTTCCACCTCGCCACCCGCGGCCGCCCCAGCCTCCACCTGCACCTGCCCGACAGATCACTCCTCGCCGTCACCGACGACGGCATAGGCGGAGCAGCAGCCCGCAAGCCGAGCGGCGCCACCGGCTGGGCGGTCACCCGCACCCTCGCCACCGGCCAGCGCGCCACCGTCTACGACTCCACCCTCACCGGCCGCTACCACCACCTCGGCACCGACCCCGGACCCCTCCTCGGCGCCCTCGCCCGCTACCTGCCACCCACCCCCTCCCCGAAGCCCACCCGCGCCCGGCGGCGCGGACTTCTGCACCGCCTCCTGCGCCTGGCCTGACCCGCCCACCCTCGACCTCTTGGACCCCCGATGACCTTCGCCCGGCTGCCCGCCCACGACCGCGTCAACGACCCCGCCTGGCAGGCCCGCTACGCCGACTTCGAGCCCCTGATCGCCGCGCTCCGACGCCGAGGCTTCGTCGCCGACATCGGCCAGATCGACGGCGCCGAGACGATCCTCGCGCAGCTGCCCGACGGCACCTTCCTGCGAATCGACGCCGGCGGCGACTCCGGCGGCCTACCCGACGACATCGACAGCGCCGAATCCTGGCGGGCGATCAGGGACAGCGCCGACAACCCGACGGTGCGCGACGGCGTGTACGACTCCACCGTCGACGGCCCCGACTTCCTCCAGGGCGCGCTTCTGTCGCCGCTCATCGTCGCCATCGACACCTATCTCGAAGCCCGCGGCATCGCGCTCCTGACTATCCCCCACGCCCACTCCGCCGTCGTCACGGTCGTCACGGTCCATGACCACGGCCCCGCCTCCTACGTGGCCAGCGAGGTCTTCCCGGACGCCGCCGACGCGGCCCGCCACGTCCAGGACGTCGCCGCCGAACTGTCGGCGACACCGGGAATCACCCAGTGCCACACGAGCCGCACGTGGCCCCGCTACGTGCTGGCCGGACGCGACCACACCCGGATCGTGCAGGCAACCCTCGCCGAACTCACCCCTGAGCGTCACTCCCCGCACGGCCGGTGCACCTGCCTGTTCGCCCACCCGCAGACCCCCCGACAGGAACAGCAACTCGGCCAGCAGATTGAGAACGCCCTCAAGACCGGCGACGCGCCCGGCGTCTACCTCGCCGCGCTCCGACTCTTCACCGCCCCGCAGTGCCCGGCACGCAAGGCCAACCCCCATGGCTGACCCCGACAACCACACGCCGAGCGACGACGCCCCCCGCAGCCCCCTCGACTTCACGGACCCGCTCTGGGCGAGCCCCCCGTTCGAGCTCTCCTGGTCGCTGGCGGGCCCCCGGCACGGCTGCGCCTGCCAGCTCGGCCACGCCGACATCGCCACCACGACAGCCACCTACACCGCCGAAGCCCCGGAAGACGCCAACCCATGAACATCATCAAGTACTGCGCCCTCGCCCTGAGCGCCACCTCGTGCGCACTGTCCGCCTGGGTGGCCTACACGGCCTACCGAGAGCTGCGGTCCCGCAAGCGCGACTGAAACGCCACGACGTCCCGGGCCCGGCCGACCGCCGGGCCCCGGGCGCCCCACCCCCGACCCCACCTGCACGGGAGAACACCGTGAGCGAGATCCGTTTCACCGTCGACCTCGGCTGCGGCCCCGTCGAGGCCGCCATCACCAACCCGTTCTCCGAGCACGACACCGTCGACGAGCGCGGATGCCCCGACTGCGGCGGACCCGCCTACTTCTCCGGCTGTCCTAGCGGCAGTTGCAGCGGCTGGGCCTGCACCGAATGCGGCACCGGCTGCGACCTCGACTTCGCCAGCGCGACCGACGGCGGCCGGTGCGCCACCACCCTCGCAGACATCAACTGACCACCCCGGCCCGCCGCCCTCTTCGGCAGGCCCAACCTCAAGGAGACCGCCATGGGCAGGGCCTTCCGGCTCGAACTGTCCGACCCCACCGTCACCTACTTCCTGGACCACTTCACCCACGACCGCGTCGTCCGCGCCATGGACCGCCTCGGGATGATCCAGGACCTGCCCTACGACCTGGCCCACGCCGCCGACTGCTCGCACGACCTTGCCCATGTGCTCGCGGCCGTGGACCCGCAGGAGGCCGTTGAGGAGAAGGTCCGCGCCGTCCTGACGGCCAGCATCCCCAACCCGGCCGGCATCCCCCGGCACAAACTCGCAACCGGCGACGGCTGGCTGGTCACTCCTGCCGAGATCACCGCCGCCCTCGCCGCCTACCAGCGCGCCCCCCACGACGAGCGCACCGCCGTGAGCGCCCTCATCGACGACTGGGACCGCTGGATCGAAGTCCTCCACATCGCAGGCGACCACGCCGGATTCCGCTGCACCTGACCACCCACCGCCCCGCCCGCAACCGGAGCCACCACCATGACCCTGCACTTCACTATCGTGACCGCCGACGCAACCGCCGACCACGACCGGTACACCGTCAGCGCCCTCGGCCTGAACTCGCTGCGCATCACCATGCGCGGCTTCGGGATGCTCACCGACTATCAGCCGCTGCTGTGGCCGGACCTCGACGGCCAGGAGCGCCGCCGCCTGTTCCAGATCGACCCGGACAGTACGGACCCCGACCCCGCCGGCATCCCCGACAGCAAGCTGACCCGCCCCGGCAACTGGCTCATCAGCCCCGCCGAGATCACCGCCGCCCTCGCCACCTACGACGCCCTACCCGATTCCGTGCGTCGCACCGTCGAGGACCCGGCAGACGGGTACCCCGCGTGGCTGACCTGGCTCGCGGTCCTGCGCCGTGCCGCCGCCCACGGCGGCATCCGCCGCGCCTGACCACCCGCCCGCCCGGGCCGCCTCTACAGGGAGGGCCCGGCCCCGAAACCTCGGAGCAACCACATGGGCTTCCAGCTCAACATCGAGACCACCGGCGACAGCGCCAGCATCGAATCCCCCTGGTACAACACCAGCAACCTCGGAATGGCCGCCATCCGCAGCACCATGCACGGACTCGGCATGCTCACCCGGCCGACGCCCCCCAACCTCCCCCCGCTGAGCACCTTCGACCTCACGATCAGCGACATCATTGGGCCCGGACAGGTCGTGCCCGGCAAGGAGGCCAACCTCGCCGCCGCCCAAGCCGCCCTCGAAGCGATGCGCGCCGCCACCGAAGAACCTGCCGTCCGCGGCATCCCGCACTACAAGCTCAACAGCAACCTCGAACACTGGCTGGTCACTCCGGTCGAGATCACTGCCGCCCTGGTCGCCTACGACGTCAGGCCTGCGCTGGAACGCCGTGACCTCGAAGCCTGCTCCGCCGACTGGCGCCGCTGGATTCCCTTCCTGCGCATGGCGGCCCAGCACCGCGGCATCCGCGTCTACTGACCTCAACTTGTATGGGCACACCTCCAAGTGTCCGACATCACCTCTTGGACTCCCTGATGACCACCCACGACAGCACGCAGGCCCCGCCACCCGAAGTGCGAATAGCCGCCGACCACTCGCACCTCGCCGTCGAGCCCTACCCCCGGCGCCCGGACGAAGACCTCGCCGACCCAACCTGCCCGTCCACCGCTGCCCTGACCGGCGACCCCCAGTACTGAAAGGAGCCCCGCCCCATGTCCGTCACCTTTCTCGACTTTTTGTGCGGCGCCGGCGGCTCCTCAACGGGGCTCGTCGAAGCAGGACTTCAACTCCGGCTGGGAGTCAACCACTGGCAGCTCGCGCTGGAGACCCACGCCGCCAACCACAAGCGCGCCGACCACCTGTGCATCGACGTGTCCGGCATGCCGATGCGCTACCTGCCCAAGGCCGACGTGTTGTGGGCGAGCGTCATCTGCACGGAGATCAGCCCCGCCGGAGGCCGCCGCCGGGAGACCGCCCAGCTCGACCTCCTCGACGGCGACGACGAGTTCAAGGTCCTGCCCGTCGACGCCTTCGAGCGGACCCGCGTGACCGCGTGGTGCGTCGTACGGGCCGCCGAGGTCCACAAGTTCCGAGCCATTGTGGTGGAGAACGTCCTCGAATTCGCCACCGACTGGATCTTGTTCCCGGCGTGGATAGCCGCGATGAAATCCCTCGGCTACAACTACCAGGTCACCTCCGTCAGCTCGGCCCACATCGGCGACGAGACGAACCTGCGGGCGCCGCAGTGGCGGGACCGGATCTACATCACCTTCACCCGCAAGGGCATGCGCAAGCCCAACCTCACACCGTCGCCGCTGGCGTGGTGCTTCGACTGCGGCGAGCAGGTCAACGCCGTACAGGCGTGGCGCGACCCGAAGATCACGATCGGCAAGTACGGAAAGCAGTACGACTACCGCTGCCCCCACACGCGCTGCAACCGCTCCCTCGTCGAGCCGTGGGTACGCCCGGCCAGTGCGGCGATCGACTGGACGGACCTGGGCCAGCGGATCGGCTCCCGCAGCAAGAAGCTCGCCAACACGACGATGCAGCGCATCGAAGCCGGACGGGCCAAGTACCCGCACGAGCCGTACTCGATCACCCTCACCCACGGCAAGGACGGCGGAGACCGGGCCTACGCGGTCGCCGACCGGCCGATGCCGACCCGCAGCACCAAGCAGGGCGAGGCGCTGATCGTCCCGACCGGCGGCAGCTGGAACATCGAGCCGTACCCGGCGGAGCAGCCACTACGGACCCGCACCACCCGCGAGTCCGAGGCCCTGCTCACCGCCCCGTACATCGTGGAGTTCCGCAACCACTCCTCCACCTCCTCGGTGCACGCCCCGATCTCCACCGTCAGCGCGCAGGGCAACCACCACGGCCTGGTCATGCCGGGCAGCCGCGTCGATCCCCGCGACCGCAACACGCTGGTGGTCCCGTACCGCAAGGGCACCGCCAAGCACGCCGGCTACCCGCTCCACACCCTGTCCACCCGGGACTCGGCGGCGGTCGTCGTCACCGCGGAGAGCATCGAGGACTGCTGGTTCAGGATGCTCAAGCCCCGCGAGCAGCTCGCCGGGCAACGCTTCCCCGGCGACTACATCGTCCTGGGCACCGGCGCCGAGCAGACGATGCAGGCCGGCAACGCCGTATCGTGCAACGTCGCGCACTGGATCGGCCGCCAGCTCCTGGAAGTCCTGTGACCAGGCCCCGGCCACGCTGGCGCCTGCGCCTGGACCCGCCGCCGCGCCGCGCACTGGTCCTCGCCCAGGCCCCCGACCCGGCCTGCCCCTACTGCGAAGGCGCAGGCGGCTGGGACAGCGGCCCGCCGTACGACCGCTACATCACCTGCGTGTGCCACGACCCGGACCGCCGCCTCACCCTGCTGCGCCTGTACCGGCGCCCCGCCGCCCGTTCCTGAACTCCTTCCCGGCTGCCCCGCTCCCTTCCGGGGCGGCCGGGAAGGCCGCCCGAGAAAGACCACGCCCGTGTTCACCGCCCTGCCCGACACCGACCTGTTCACGCCCACCTGCCACCGGGACCCCCGGTACAGCCCCGCCGAAGGCGAATGGAAGAACAAGGGCGACCTGATCGAGAAGTGCACGCCGGTCCTTCCGGAGTGCGTGCCCTGCCCCCACCGGGCCATGTGCATCCGCCAGATCCGCCCCCACCCGGCGAAGTTCGACGGCGTGGCCGGCGGCCGCCTGTGGCTCGACGGCGAGGTCATCGCGACCGCTGACGGCGTCGACGACACCGACCTGCCGCTGCCCGGCAAGCCCCGGGACATCTGCGGCACCACCGCCGGTCACGGCAGGCACTACACCGTCGGCGAGCAGCCCTGCGAGCCGTGCCAAGCAGCCGCCGACGCCGAGCCCGACAGTGATACCGCCGATGAGCAGCTGGCCCTTGCGATCGCGGCCTGAGCCCACCCCGTCGGCCGCCCGCGCCCCAGCCGCCGGACCGGCCAAGCACAAGGCCCGGACGCGCCTACCGGGGCCTGGCCGCCGCGAACCACGGCGGCCAGGCCGGGCACAACTCGCCCGCACCGCCACCAGGTCGACCACCGCGGCCCGCGAGGGGGCCGGTCGCGGATCACCACCGAGAAGGATCATGATGAGCACCACCGACACCGCCGACATGCCCAAGGCCCCCCTGGTCATCGGCCTCGACCTATCCCTCACCTCCACCGGCATCGCCGGCGTCGACTGGGCCGACGCGCTGCGGCCGAAGAGCACCTTGCGCGGCCACCCGCGCCTCGACTGGCACCTGCGGGAGATCACCGAACGGGTCCGCCGCGCAGACCTCGTCGTCATCGAGGGCGCCGCCTACGGGCACGGCGCGCAGGCCGGGCACCACGAACTGGCCGGACTGTGGTGGATGGTGACCCAGGCCCTGTGGGAGAACCGCATCCCGTACGCCCAGGTCCCGCCCGCCTCGCTCAAGATCTACGCGTGTGGGGTCGCCAACCCGGCGAAGGACCACCCCAAGGAGGTGCGGGCCCGGGTGGCGAAGGGCATGGTCCGCGACGTCGTCGCCACAAGATACGGCCTGGAGTGCGAGGGCCCGGGCCGCTACGACCAGGCGGACGCGAGCATCCTCGCCCACATGGGCCGCGACTGGCTCGGCCAACCGGTGGTCACCTTGCCCGAACAGCACCGCCGCGCCCTCGCCGGAGCCGCCTGGCCAGGGGCGAAGTAGACGATGGGGGCGATTGCAATTCCCCGCCCCCAGAGTGGACTCCAACCAGGAAGGAGTATAGAATCTAACTATAAGGACTGAGGGAAGGACCGAGATGAGCACGCACCGCGAGGGCATCGCCTGGCAGCGAGAAGACGGCACCTGGAGCATCGGCTACTACGGCTTCACCCGCCTGTCGGCACTCGAAGACGGCGACCCGGACGACTGCGACGACGAGTGGGACATCGAGTACCACTACGACAGCTTCTGGTTCCTCTCGACCGGCCACCCCACCTACGAATCCGCCTTCGCGGCATACACGCGGACCGAGGCGAACCCGGGCGTCGAGCCCGACGGCCTGACCTGGGCGAAGCCGGAGGGCCGCGACGAGGTCGCCCGCCTCGACGCCATCGCGGCCGACTACCTGGCGCGAGAGGCAGAGCTGGCAGCGTACTTCCAGTTCTGGAAGTGACCCGCACGCGCCGGCCGGGGCCCTGTCCGGCCGGCGCCCCGCCCGGGGTCGAGCATCCGCTGATTCTGCGGGGGAGCCCGTGGTTCGCCTCCCCTTGCCTCATCGGTGAAGCCGCGGGCTCCCGTGGCCGCCCTCGGCGAGTCGCCCGGTCGGACCGCCAGCCATCGCAACCCCGCCCCGCCCGCCCTCGCCACCGACCGTCGACTCCACCATCACTGACCGGCCCGTGGGCAGCCCCCGAGCAGGGGGCTGTCCAGGCCAAGGAGCGCCATGACCGTAACCCTGCCGATCCCCGCACTCTCCAACCTGCTCGCCGCCGACGATCGCAGGCCCCTGGCCACCCGCCTGACCCGAGAACAGAACCTGAGCGCACTGGCTGCTACCTACGCGGCAGCCGTCGCCGAGAGCGCCGCCCACAGCACCTGGGAGGCCTGCGACAGCGAAGCACCCTACGCCGAGTGGCTGGCGGACGTACCGCAACCGATCCTCGCCACCGCCCTGCACCTGGCGTCCGCCGCTGCCCGCGACAACGCAACCGCGCTGCGCGAGATCCGCACCGCCAGAACTCTTCTCGACACCCTCGCCGACCACCTCGGACACTGACCCGGAGGCACCTTGTGAACAATCCCTACGCCGTGCGCGTCGCCACCGACGGCACTACGGACACCATCGGCGACTACAGGCGGTGGGCCATCCCTCCCCGGGCCAGCACCGACCGCCTCGGGCCCCTCCTCGTCCACACCAACCCTCAGGAGTGCGACCTGACCATAAATCACTTCGCCCGCCACGTCTGGAAGGAAATCGCCGGATCCGGGACTCCGCCCATGCTCCGCGGGCCGGTCTGGTTCACCCCCCACCCGCACGCCGGTGCGCCCCTGACCCGAGCACCCGGGAGTCTGGTCTACGCCATCCAGGACATCGTCCGATCCGCACCAAAACTCCGGCGCCGCCGGTGGGATCTGAGTGTTGCCAGCGGACCTGGGCGCTTCCCCGCAGGCTCCGACGGCCACGGTGTTGCCTGCGACGCTGAATCCGGCCGCCGGGCGGTTGCACTGTGCGACGCCGGCGACGGAGGACTCGGCCGCGACTATGCCAGGCGGCACGCCGCCGCCCTTGCGGCACGGGCCTCGCAGACCGGGGACCCGATCGATGCCATCCGCCAGCAGCTCTGCGCCGTCAAGGCGGAGCCGTATTCCTGGCCCGGCTCGCTGGGCAGCGCCATCGTCGCGACCTGGAAGGCCGATGAAAACGTTCTCCAGCTGGCCTGGTCCGGCTGTATCGAGGCGTACCGCCTGGTCGATTCCGGGCAGGTCCTCACGCTGACTTCAGAGCCGGACCATGTGCCCAGCATGATGGGGCTGGTGGCCTATCGGGAGGTGTCGATGCGCAGCACGGTGCGGTTGGCGCTGGCCACGGACGGCGTGGGCTTGCAGATGTCGCAAAACACCTATGCCGTGAGCGAGGTTCTGGGCCACGCGGAAGACCCGAAGTGCGCCGCCGGTCTCCTCGCGCGCGCCCGTCCGTACCCAGGTTCATACGACGAGGGCACTGTCCTGGTGGTCGATGTTCACCGTCCGCGCCCCGAAGTCTTCTAGTTAGGGAAGAAGTTGGGGAGGAGGAGTGGACACTCGCTTAAATGAGTATAGAATCTAATCATGAAGCAGGGGGGAGCCCCCCGCTCAAGAAAGGAACTTCACATGTTCACGCAGCTCGCCCAGGACACCGCCAAGCTCATCCACAACCCCGGCATTCAGGCCCGCGCCATCCTCAACTCCGTG